>JBAVYC010000054.1:0-6271 GCA_049698595.1 Desulfobacterales bacterium
TTCGCAATAACACCGGCAAAATGTAGGTTGGGTTGAGTGCAACGAAACCCAACAAAGCCTGGAGCAGGCTCAACCCAACCTACAAAGGCAAAGTGGCCCAGGATAGAACCAACTCCAACTTTTGAAATGAAGTTTCATATGAGGTTTCAGGTGTCAGTAAAAATCGAACCCTGAATCCTGAACACTGATTAGGTTGCAACTGAAGGCCAACACCGATGAAGGAAAGTCTACTTCATGAGCGACTTCGACCCAGCGAGTCACTTCAGTTGCTGACACCTGACACCTGACACCTGAACACTGCTGATAAAGTTAATTACCCAGATCACCCCTCTCTCCGGGCTGTAGGCCTGCAGGCCAGGAGCTGGACCCGGATCTTTACGCATTTTGTGCCAAAAAAGGTATTGCGATATTTCCAACAAGCAATAGTCAATTCCCCGATAAAGCGGGATTCACGCTTCGATAGAACCGGTCTGCCCGGATTAGTGCCTATTTATTGAAATCACATCATGTTTACGCATGATTTATGGCACAGCCAGATTGAATATTTATGTAAATCTATCGATTTAAATAAAAAAGACAGAGCGAAGCGATACCACAAATCTTCAATCTTCAGTCTTCAATCTTCAATTCCGGCTTGTCCGGGTTGGGTTACAGTTCATTGTTCTTTTGCAGTTCCATGATCCGGTTGTAAAGCCATTTCGCAGCTTCTGAAGGCGTTTTCTTGTCATAAATGACATAGTTAACCGCTCTCAGGTTGGCTTCATTTACAGGACCCCAGTTTATCGGTGCCATCGTAACAGATATCGGCAGCTCGTTGGCAAAACCTTTCATCCACCATTTAATACCCGCTTTTTCAAAAACATCCATATCGGCAGAATCCTTCCTGGCGGGGATGCCCCCGGAGTCGACCAGCCAGCCGGCCATTTTTTCCTTGGAGACGATGTACTTGATAAGCTCCCAGGCCCCTGCTTTATCTTTCGAATAGGCATTCATCATAATCGGTTTTACTTCAAGATAGGTTGCGGCAACACCGTCCGGGCTGTATGGCAGTCTCGTAATCGCCGTTTTGTTCTCAAGGATGTCTTTTGCGGCCGGGCTTTCCGTTCTGCGGCCCCAAAGCCATGGGCCCATGGGTGCCATGGCCCATTTGCCCGCCACATAGCCCGGGTCTTCGACCGGCCAGCCGGTGCCTCTGACATTCAAATCGCAAGCCGGAAAATCACCGTCTTTGAAAAGTTCATCATAGAGTGTCAACACCTTCTCAAATTGCTCGACCGTGCCATTAAAGGCAAGCCCCCCGCTTGACACGTCAAACAAATTTTTCTTTTTGCTCACCTGGTAATACCATGAGATAAATTCCTGGGCTGCCCGCGGATCACCGACTTCGGTGCAAACATAGAACCCGTATGTCTTCTTTGCCGTCAATTCTGTGATTTTCCTGGCGGTCTGGATCAACTCATCCCAGTTCTGCGGTATCGACAGGCCATGCTTTTCAAATATGTCTTTGCGATAAACCATTGCGCGGGCATTCGTATTATATGGCAGTCCGTATAATTTACCATTGATTCTTAAAGGGGCCAAGGTGCTTTCGATAAATTGATCGCTCTCGGGCCAACTTTTAAAATACGAATCCAATGGCTCGATCAGACCTTTCTGGACATAAACTGCGGTATCCTCCAATAGCCCCTCGATAACATCCGGCGTCGCACTTTTCGCCTGCAATAAGAATTTGTCCCTTTGATCTTTATACTTTCCGGGACCATAAAAATTATCTACCGTATAACCCGGCAGCGCATCTTTGATATCCTTTTCCCATGTGCTGATATATTCCGGCGAAACCTCCTGGGTGACGAAGGGCATGTTCCAGAAGGAAAGGGATTTTTCCGCTTTTACGTCGGAAAGCAGACCAAAGGGGCCCCCCGTAAGCAAAACGACACTTAACCCAATAAGAATCCATTTTCTTTTAGACATTTTCGCACCTCCTATTTGTTGCTGGTTGTTGTTATGCCTTCCTTTTTAGCAGGATAGCGTAAATCGATACGGAAACCATGATAATCAACCCATAGATAAGTTGAATCCAGAATCCGGTCAGCCCGATGGCGATAATGCCGGCTTCCAGTGAACCGATGATGATCGCCCCTGTAAACGTTCCGAAAATGGTGCCCATGCCCCCAAATACGGAAGTTCCTCCGATGAAAACGGCTGCCAGGGTCGTCAGCAGATAACCCTGCCCCTGGCTCGGCCAGAAATAAGTTACCTCAAGGGTGGATAATATCCCGGCAAAGGCGGCAAAAAATCCCATCTGCATGAAAACGATCGTTTTTACCCGTTGGACATTGATACCCATCATCCGGGAGCTTTCCGGGTTGTCTCCCACGAAAAGAATATGAGATCCGAACCGGTGACGATTGAGCAGTATCCAGAATCCGATGCCCAACAATAGCATCCAAACTGCCTGGGCAGGAATTTCGCCACCGATTCGCCCAACTGCCAGGGAGTAGAATAAGGTTTCTTTGGCTTTGACGAGTGCAATTCCTTTTCCCTGTGCGATCACGTTGACCATCCCGCGAAAAAAGAACATGGTGCCGATGGTTGCCACCAGAGATGGAATCCCTACGCGCACGATAAGAATGGCGTTTATGGCACCGGCTGCCAGACCGACCATAAAGCAGACCAACGCAGCCAACCATATATTCCCGGTCAGGGTGAATACCTTGCCAAACAACAGGGCTGAAAGGGCCAGCACCGAAGGAAAGGACAGGTCCATTTCTCCCAAAGTAACCACAAGGGTCATGGCTAAGGCCATTATCCCGAAAAAGGGGATGGTGGACATAAAGGAGTAATAGATATCAAAACGCGTAAAGACCTTGGGGTTTCCGATGATAAATAGCAGATAAATCCCCGCCAGCACCGCTGCGATGCTGATCTCTAATCTCGCCTGTCTAGTTCCAGCAGTTTTCACTCCTTTTTCCCCGTTAGTTCAACTTGCCGGTTCGAGCCAGTAGAACCATCTTGTCGACCAGTTCCTCCTGTGAAATATCCTTCTTCAGGAATTGGCCGGCGATGTTGCCCCGGTCCAGGATCACAAATCTGTCTGCGACCGGATAAACATAGTAAATGTTGTGGCTGATAAAAATTGCCGACTTGCCCTGTTCCTTTATGTGGCGCACAAAATCGATCACTTTTCGTGTTTCGGAAAGCGAAAGCCCCATCGTAGGCTCATCGAGGATGATCAAATCCGCCTCGAAATAAAGCGCCCGGCCGATAGCAATGCCCTGCTTTTCCCCGCCTGACAGCGATAATACCATCGAATCGGTATTGATCGCTTTGGAGGTAAACCCCATGTGTTCGCGGATCAGCTGGTTGGTCTCGGCTTTTTGCTGCTTGACTTTAAGGAATCCAAATCTATAGGTAAGCTCCCGTCCGGCGAAAACATTTCGCCAGAGAGCCTGCTGATCGGCCAGCGCTCTTTCCTGGTAGACGGTTTCGATACCCAGGCTCCTGGAACGTTTAACTGAATGCCGGGTAATTTTTTCGCCTTTATAGTAGATTTCTCCGGAACTGGGCGGGTGAACACCGGTGATAATTTTAATCAGGGTTGATTTGCCGGCACCGTTGTCGCCGACCAGGCCGATGATTTCGTTGCGACCCACCTCAAAGTTGACATCAGCTAAAACTTCCACCTCTCCAAATGACTTGTAAATATTCGACATCGAGAGCAAGGACGTGTTCGAATTCATTTCGGCCATCTTCTCTCCTTTTGTCATTACCGGATGCCCTTTTCGGCCAGAGGAGCGACGAAGTCAATGTTCGTTTTATCGATGATGGCAGCTCCCGTATCGATATGCAGCCCGGCAAAACCATATTTCTTAGTCAAACAGATCTGCAATATCGGCAGGTATCCCTGCAGCCACGGTTGTTGATCAAGAACACATCCGATCCAGCCTTCCTTGATTCCCGTGGCGGTAGCTGCACTCAAATCAAATCCGGCGGTATAGATATCACCCGGCTTTTTTCTGGCGGCATTCAGATAGGTCCCGATCGTAGCCGTCAGAGCGCCGTGATCGGTAATGAGGAGTTTAACATCCGGATGGGTGGCGATGTAACTTGCCACCACCGGTGTGCCCAGCGATGCATCGCTGTTAACCGCATCTGATATTTCGATATAATCCACTTCCACACCTATTTCTTTAAGCGCGTCGATACATCCCTTGGTTCTGAGTCCGCGGGTTTCCTGACCCAGCAGGCCCCAGACCATGGCCCGATCGCCTTTTTTCAATCCGGCTCTCTGAGCCGCGCCTTTTCCCAGCATGACACCGGAGGGATAAAGTTCCTGACCGACATAACCGAAGCCCTTGGCCTTGAATTTGTCTTCAATTGCCGGCAGCGTAGTGTTCTGGCTGGTCACAATAATGCCCTTTGAAATTGCTTCATCCACCAGCGGGGCATAAGCGGCAACACCGGGATGCCCCATAACGGCAATGCCGTCCGGTCTTCTGGCGATGGCATCTTTAAATTGCGCCACCATTTTATCCGGGAGCCAGTCCGACCAGACATAATCGACTTTACACCCCAGGTCTTCCTCGGCGGCTTTCGCGCCTCTGTATACAACCGAAGCAAATGGTCCTCCCTCACTTCCGCCGGGGAAGAAGACGACTGAGATGCCTTCAAATTGTTTGCCGGCAGCCTCGGCGCTCGCAAGATTGACGCCCGAAAGCATTAAACCCGACAATACCATCAAACCGATCGATATAAGGGCGACTCTTTTCATCGTGTTTTCCTCCTTTTTTTTATTTTTCAGGGTAAGCGCTGTTTGGTTCGGCTAAGCCTAAAGTATCCAGGCCCATCGTAGATCCCGCGTTAGTTTGCGGGGAAGAACCAGGTTTTCAAATATAAATAAATCACCTCCTTTCCGGATAAAGGAATTGCAGGTTAATCTCTCAATCAGGTTCAGTTCTGTAGGAATTTCACTTTTAATTGATATTCACTATGTCGAACCCCTTACGATTAAATGGGTCTTCAATACGATAAATTTGGGTACAAAGTTATCATCGTTGCTGTTGATTTGATCCATCAGTAGCTGTGCTGCCGTTTTTCCGATTTCATATGAGGGCTGCTCAACTGTTGTCAAGGGAGGATCAAGTAATGACGTCATGTACGTATTTGAAAAACCGGCTAACGCAATATCATCCGGAATCTTCATGCCATGCTCTTTAATCGTCACAAAGGCACCGGTTGCAACCGGGTCATTAACGGCAAAGATCGCATCCGGCAATGTTTCGAGATTGAGCAATTTCTGAAGCCCGACAATGCCATCGGTGTCGTCAAGCCCGCCGTAAACTACCATCGATTCGTCGAACGCTAAATTCCCCTGCTGAAGTGCATCCATATAGCCCTTCAAACGAAACTTGGAAATAGACAGGTTTTTGGGTCCGGCCAGGTGCGCAATGCGTTTGTATCCGGATTTGATCAAATGCGCGACAAGGTCAAAGGCACCCTTGTAATCGTCGACAACCACTTTGCTGGCTTCGATATCATTGCTGACGCGATCGAAGAAAACAATCGGTACTCCCCGCCGCTGCAATACTTTAAAATGATCCAGATTATTTGTGTTCCGTGACAGAGAAACCAGTAACCCGGCCACGCGATGGGAGCCGAGGCTGCGGGTAACCAGAACTTCCCGATCAGCGGTCTCATTCGACTGACACACGATGATGGTATATCCGGCCGCATAGGCAAGTTCTTCGATGCCGTTTATAGCCGCAGCGAAAAAAGGCTGTTTGATTTCGGGGACAATGACGCCGATGGTTTTCGTTTTTTTGGTTTGCAGGCTTTGGGCGATGGAATCCGGATGGTAATCCCGCTCTTCGGCCAGCGAAACGACCCGCTTTTTGGTCTTCGGACTGATATCCGGATGATCCCGTAAAGCCCGCGATATGGTCGACGGTGATAGCTTCAGTTCACGTGCGAGATCTTTGATGGTTGCAGGAGCCATTTTAAGTATCGCCGATTTGAATTGTTATTTAAATATACATCTTTGCTGTAATTAGACCCCTAAGGCCCTTTATTTAATATCATGTTGTAATATGCAGGTTGTAGCTTCAGCTGTCAGGTGTCAGCATATAGCACCTTTAAGACCCGACACCTGACACCTAATTTTGTTTATCTGCTTCAAGCTGGTTGCATATCAGCCACTTCATCCACTGCATGGCTTGCAGTGGTGATCGAGGTTGTCGACAGATACCGCTGCAAGAGAATAAAGACAAAAAGC
>JBAVYC010000055.1:0-2549 GCA_049698595.1 Desulfobacterales bacterium
GTAGATGCCATTGTAATCATGGCTATCTTGATTATTAATGCAGTTCTCGGATTCATACAAGAATACAATGCGGCCAAGGAGATCGATGCCTTAAAAAAACTTTCAAGCCTGAAAGCATTAGCTATCCGAGGCGGTAAAGTAAAAGAGATTGATTCATCAGAAGTCGTTCCGGGGGATACCCTGATAATCAGAGAAGGGGATAAAGTTCCGGCCGATGCGAGGGTTATCGAAGCCGTGCTGCTTGAGGTGCAAGAATCCATCCTTACGGGAGAAAGTCTCCCGGTAAAAAAAACCAGTGAGAAGTTGCCGGCCGAAAAGGAAATTGCAGAGCAAATAAATATGCTGTTTTCGGGAACCATTATTACAAAAGGAAAAGGAAAGGCTGTCAGCGTAAGAACCGGAATGAATTCGGAAATTGGAAAAATTGCCAAGCTTATTCAGGAAACCGAAAAAGAACAAACCCCTTTACAACAAAAACTCGCCAAACTTGGAGGACTGCTCAGTGTCATAACAGTCATAATCTGTGCCGTTGTTTTCTTAACCGGTCTTCTTAAAGGGGCAAACCCCCTTGGAATTTTCACCATCGCTGTAGCGCTGGCGGTTGCCGCAATCCCGGAAGGCCTGCCGGCGGTTGTCACCATCAGCCTGGCCGTCGGGTTAAGGCGAATGCTGAAAAAGAATGTACTCATTAGAAAGCTGCCAAGTGTTGAAACACTCGGAAGCACAACGGTTATCTGCACAGATAAGACCGGAACCCTGACCCATAATGAAATGACCGTAAAAAAGATTTTTGCGAATGATCATATCATTGAGGTTACGGGATCCGGCTACAATTCAACAGGTAGTTTTTCTGAAAACCCGGAAGGCTTCAATTTGCTTTTAAAAATCGGGGTCCTTTGCAATGATGCCAAAATTGAAAATCAAAAATGTATCGGAGATCCCACCGAAGGTTGCTTGATCGTCTCCGCTGGAAAGGCAAAGATAAACACAGAAAAGTTACATCAAGAACATCCTCGGCTGAATGAAATTCCTTTCTGTAGCGAAAGAAAGCGAATGACCACCATACACAAGGTGGGAGACAAATATTTTGCTTACATGAAAGGAGCTCCGGACGTATTGCTCAACCTGTGCAACAGAGATTTTTTCAACCAAAAAATCATCCCGCTGACAAATGAAAAAAAAGATTTGATCCTGAAAGAAAACCATGAATTCAGTAAAAACGCCTTAAGGGTTATCGGCTTTGCCTTCAAAGAGATAAAGGACCCTGACAACTTCACGGAAGTGGATGAGAAAGACTTTGTCTTTGTGGGTCTTCAGGGCATGATCGATCCGCCAAGAGAAGAAGTAAAAGAGGCCATCACAGAATGCTATGAAGCCGGTATCCGTGTGATAATGATCACCGGCGATTATGAGGGCACTGCAGCTGCCGTAGGTAAGGAGATCGGTATTACCGGAAGGAGTATCACGGGAAAAGACCTGGCAAAACTAAATGACAAAGATTTTGAGGATTTGGTCCAGGATATTGCCATTTATGCACGCGTAAACCCGGAACACAAGCAAAAAATCGTCAAAGCGCTGCAACAAAAAGGCCATGTTGTCGCGATGACAGGAGATGGCGTTAATGACGCACCGGCTCTGAAGAAGGCTGACATTGGAATTGCAATGGGCATTACCGGAACCGATGTGAGCCGGGAAGCTTCTGATATGATTTTAACAGATGATAACTTCAGAAGCATCGTTAATGCAGTTGAGGAAGGCCGCGGGGTTTTTGACAACATCAGGAAATTCTTTGCATTTCTTCTTTCGGGAAACATCGGTGAGGTTGCCATAATATTTATACTTCTTATCTTGGGATTTCCGGCCCCGTTAACGGCTACGCAAATCCTGCTGGTTAACCTCGTTACCGATGGCCTGCCGGCAACGGCATTAAGCGTGGATCCTTTCGAACCCAATGCCATGAAACGAAAGCCAAAACGAAGAAACGAAAAAATACAAAGCGGTTTAGGTAACTTTTTGTTGGGCTATCCGCTGATAATGACAATCGTGGCTATAATCTCATTTTTAGTTGAGTTAAATAGTACCGGAAGTATTGTAAGAGCACGAACCTTTGTATTCCTTACAATAGTTTTTTTTGAATTATACCAGGCATTTGCTGCAAGATCCACAATCTTCTCCTCAATAACGGTCGGGTTGTTCAAAAACAAGGCTTTAATCGTTGCAATCCTCATCTCCTTTATTGTTTCCGTCGGCGCGGTTTATATGCCCGCAATGAATACGCTTTTCGGTACGGCTCCTTTAAGGCCGGTGGAATTCCTAACCGTACTGGCAGTGAGCAGCCTCGGATTTATCTACCTCGAAATAAGCAAATATGTAAGAAGCAAAAGGATGGGCTTTGAAGCCGGGCCAGGACGTTGAAAGGTAAATTATTTTTCTCTCCCAAGGAGGCTCTTGGTAATGGAATCAAAAAAAACAAATGGAGGGTCGTCGAATGGCCAACCGCAGTTTCAGGAAGTGGAAGATTGCCGGGGTGATCGTGATCGGGGTTGCCA
>JBAVYC010000056.1:0-3427 GCA_049698595.1 Desulfobacterales bacterium
AATTGGTATTGACGACCCCAAACAATTTCCAATGCGACGAATAAGCAAACAACGAATCGGCGGTGTTCAACAAAAGCACCAACGAAACGAGAAAAAGATAAATTCCAGATTAAAATATCAGATTGAATGGTAATGAAGCCGTAAATTAGCGGCACCTTATTATTTAAATCCTATTTAGACTTAACATTTGCCTGTTTGTCCAGTCAACTGTCCGATTCCATCGATATCACCGCTTCCGAATGCGGGGACCGACACAATGACGCAGAACAAAATCATCATCGGATGGCGGGAATGGCTGGCGCTGCCGGACCTTGGCATCCAGGCCATTAAGGCCAAGGTGGACACCGGCGCGCGTACCTCAGCCCTGCACACCTTTGGGCTGGAGCCGTTTGAGAAAGGCGGAATGCTCAAGGTGAAATTTGGCATTCATCCGCTACAAAGACGAAAGGATATCGAAGTCAATTGCGTCGCGGATGTTGTCGATCGGCGCCGCGTGACCAGTTCCGCCGGGCAAAGCGAAATGCGCTATGTCATCCGGACTTTTGTCGCTTTGGGAGAAATCAGGTGGCCGATCGAATTGACCCTGACCAACCGCAGGTCGATGCGTTTTCGCATGCTGCTGGGTCGGGCCGCGATCAGCGGGCCTCTATTGGTGGATCCAGCCAAATCCTATCTAACCGGTCACAGGCTATCAAAGTTGTATCCCAAACCCAAGAAACGATGATAAGGGGTAATTATGAAAATCGGAATCCTTTCGCGCAAGGAAAGCTTATATTCAACCAGTCGGCTTAAAGAGGCCGGCATCAACCGCGGCCACGAAGTGCACATCATCGACCCGTTACGCTGCTACATGAACATCACGTCTCACCATCCCGCCATTCACTATAAAGGCGAGCAACTGGTTGGATTTGATGCTGTTGTTCCAAGGATCGGTGCCTCGATCACTTTCTATGGTACGGCCGTGGTGCGACAGTTTGAAATGATGGATGTCTACAGCGTCAATGAGTCGGTGGCCATCAGTCGGTCCCGGGACAAACTGCGCAGCATGCAATTGCTGGCCCGTAAAGGGATCGGCTTGCCGGTTACCGGCTTTGCGCACTCAACCATATTCACCTCCGATCTCATCAACATGGTCGGCGGTGCCCCGCTGGTTGTCAAGATGCTGGAAGGCACCCAGGGCATTGGTGTGGTGCTGGCCGAAACCCTTAAATCCGCCCAGAGTGTCATCGAAGCTTTTCGCGGTCTCAAAGCCAATATCCTGGTGCAAGAGTATATCAAGGAGGCCGGCAACGCCGACATCCGCTGTTTCGTGATTGGCGGCAAGGTGATGGCCACCATGATGCGTCAGGGCAGTGAAAGCGAATTTCGGTCCAATATCCACCGCGGTGGAAAAGCCACCACCATTCGCATAACCCCGGAAGAGCGCTCGACAGCGTTGCGTGCCGCTAAAATCATGGGTCTCAATGTGGCCGGCGTCGACATGCTGCGATCCAACCATGGCCCGGTGGTCATGGAGGTCAACTCCTCCCCGGGCCTGGAGGGCATCGAAAAAACCACCGGCAAAGACGTGGCCGCACAGATCATTGAATTCATCGAAAAAAATGCCAAACCGGGCAAGACCCGCACCCGCGGAAAAGGCTGATTGAAAGGGCCATGTCAAAGGTTTTAAAGATTGCCGGCCAACAGGTCGCCGGCGGCCAGCGACGATCCATCAATATCCCGGTGGCGCGTCTCTACACCCACACGGAAATGACCATGCCGGTGCATGTCCTGCGGGGCAAAAAGGACGGTCCGCACCTGTTTGTATGCGCAGCCATCCACGGCGATGAAATCATCGGGGTCGAGATCATCCGCCGTTTATTGAAGCTCAAAATCCTGCAGCGCCTGCGAGGAACCCTGATTGCGGTTCCGGTGGTTAATGTTTACGGCTTTATCAACCATACCAGGTATCTGCCGGACCGCCGTGATCTGAACCGCTTTTTCCCCGGATCCGAAAAAGGCTCCCTGACCTCCCGCCTGGCAAACATTTTCATGGAAGACATCGTGGCCAACAGTACCCACGGCATCGATTTGCATGCCGGTTCCCATCATCGCATCAACCTGCCGCACATCCGGGCCTGTCTGGACAGCCCGGAAACCGAAAAACTGGCCTTTGCGTTCGGGGCCCCGGTGATCTTGAATGCTAATCTGCGAGACGGATCGCTGCGTCAGGCTGTGGAAGAAAAAGGCATTCCCATGTTGCTCTACGAAGCCGGCGAAGCTTTGCGCTTCGACGAATTTGCCGTGCGCGCCGGGGTCAGAGGCATTCTGGCCGTTATGCGTTCCATCGGCATGTTAACTTCAAGATCGGTCGGAACATCACGCATCCAGCCGGTGGTCGCAAAATCCACTAGCTGGGTCCGGGCGTCGGGCAGCGGTATATTGCGCACCCAGATTCCTCTGGGCGGCAAAATCGCGGTCAACCAGAAAATCGGCGAGATCGCCGATCCTTTTGACGAGCATGAAACTGCAGTGATTTCTCCTGTTGCCGGGATAGTCATCGGACGCCTGAATTTACCCCTGGTCCACAAAGGCGATGCCCTCTTCCACGTTGCCGGCTTTGATGACTCGGCGGCCATCAGCGAATCCCTTGATGAATTCAAAGAAGAAATCAGTGAATCGATACGGCCACCAACCGGTAGTTGATATCAATCTTGCCGATCCGCTAAAATTTTCCACTCAAACCGCCACCGAGACCGAACGACGGTGACCGGATTGCCTGTTTGACATTTTATTCATGGTACTTATAGTCATTGCCTGAAGAAGACTGAACGCGAGGACGGAGGTTGGCACAGAGCTATGGCAAAAAATATTGGATTCGTATCCACCCGTTTTGCGGGAACCGACGGCGTCACCATGGAGGCCGGCAAATGGGCTCAGGTATTGAAAAGTGCCGGGCACAATATTTTCTGGTTTGCCGGTCTGCTGGACCGCAGTCCGGAAAGATGCTTTCTGGTGCCGGAAGCTTTTTTTCAGCATGAAAAAAATCTCTGGATCGATCGGCAAATCTTCGGTAAAAATAAACGTGACCCGGCGGTAACCGATGCCATTTATGAATTAAAGACCTTTTTAAAAAAACAGCTGAAGGAGTTTATCCGCAAATTTAATATTGATCTGCTGGTGACGCAAAATGTCCTGACAATTCCGATGCACATTCCTCTGGGTATCGCCCTGACAGAACTTATTGCCGAGACCCAGATCCCCACCATTGCCCACCACCATGATTTTTACTGGGAGCGAACCCGTTTCCTGGTAAATGCCGTCGGTGATTATCTGCGGATGGCGTTTCCGCCCAACCTGCCCAACATCGAACACGTGGTCATCAATTCCGCCGCCCAGGAAGAACTGGCTTTGCGAACCGGGATTTCTTCAACTATCATCCCCAATG
>JBAVYC010000057.1:0-5238 GCA_049698595.1 Desulfobacterales bacterium
ACCTAATGGCGGCCGACACATTGGGGAAAAATCCTGATATAAGCGGCAACATCTATTTTATTACTCAGGCAGATCCCATACCGGCCTGGGACATGATCGATGCCGTTCTGGCGGCTGCCGGGCTTCCCCCGGTAAAGGGCGCCATATCGTACAAAACGGCCTGGACCATCGGCGTGGTCCTTGAATTTTTTTACCGGACCTTTCGAATACCCGGCGAACCTCAAATGACCCGATTTCTTGCCGATGCGGTTGCCAAATCCCACTGGTTTGATATAAGTGCAGCAAAAAAAGATCTGGGATATAAACCGAGAGTGCCAATGGAAGAAGGGCTGCGCAGACTTGAAGAGTGGCTCAAAACGAGCGATGCAAAAGGAGTGAAGAAATGAAGCTGACCGATATTGCAACTGAGGAAACATGGGTAGAATTGGAAGAAGAAATCAATAAACGATCCGGATTAGATGCCAACGTGTTTAACGTAGAGGGCTATCGTATATCGGAATGTAAAAATTGGGCCAACAAATTATGCCCGGCAATTAAGGCCACCGACAAAGGACAGAGCTTTATTTGTGCCCCGGCCCACATGAATATCGCCGTGCAGGCGATGAGGACGAGACAGACAGTCATCGAGGAATGCGATGCCGGCCTTGTCAAGATGGTGGTTCCGGTTTTTATCGCTGACAATTTTGTGGGGGCCATCGGTGCATGCGGTTTTTTGTTGGATGATGGTGAAATCGACACCTTCTTGATAAATAAAATGACCGGCATTGATGAAGAAGAAATTGAACGTTTGTCCGCGGGGATCCCGGCCATCACCACTGCCGAAGCAGAATCTCTCAGTAATTATATCACCGGCCGGATTGAAGAGATTATCTCAAGTCGAACAAAATAAAGGATTAAGTGCAATGCTATCACGGTTCAACAATGAAGTTTTATCCTATGGCCCCAGCGCTGTTTTGCCGCAGAATCTGAATGCTGAATGGATTAAAATTCTACAGCAGATGGCGGATGATTTCTTAGACACCAACTTCGATCTTGCCGAATGTAAAGATCCCCGGGATGTCGGCGATCCGGTATTGATGGCTTGCGTTTATGAAATCGCGAGATATCAAGACGGGGATAAGGCGGAATACGCTTCAAACGAAATGGCGGAAAAAATGGTCATCTATGCCCTGGCGGTTACGATGGAATCGGTCAACCGGGAATCAAATATCGCGTTGGAACCGCCGAGCCTGGATAACATCCTTTCGATGGACAGAATTATTGCCTATAAAAAAGTCAACCCTGAATTCGTTAAAATCCTGAAACAGGCCTGCATTGTTCGAAATTCAGAAAAAGGCTGGTTCAAGAACATTAAAGAAAAGCTCATGAAATCATGAAAATAAGCACTTTTTTTGTTTTTATTGATTTAAGTCAAAATATTTCTTAGAGTTTATCAGCAGACCGGTTTCATCCCATAAACGGCCGAATTGATCGTTTGATGGCTGCCCGCGCCATCACATTGTCATCACGCTTTTTTAGCGAATATTACCCACGCTGATCGAATGACGCTGCCTGATTCTTATTTCGGTTTGAATATGAGAAAGATTCGCATCTTATCGATTTTGATCGCTGCCTTCCTGTCTATAATTCTTTTCAATTGCGCCGAGTCGCTAATTTCAAACAAAACCGCCCCCAGGGTTGAAAATGGCGTGCTTGATTTGCGTACCTGGAATTTGGAAAAAGATGGCCCGCTGGCACTTGACGGCAAATGGGAATTTTACTGGAATACGCATCTGAAACCGGGCGACTTCGCGGGTGAAACACCACCGACAAGAGATGGCTTCATCGAAGTGCCCGGAACTTGGAATGGATACGAAATCAATGGCAAAAAAATAAACGGAGAGGGCTATGCCACCTACCGGTTGAAAATTCATCTGGCCAACAGCGGACAGATACTGGCATTCAAATTTCTGGATATGGCAACATCATTTTCAGTGTATCTGGATGGAAAAAAGTTAATGTCCGCCGGTTTCCCGGGTATAACTATCCAATCAACGATAGCGCAGTTTTATCCCCGGGTGGTTGAGTTTAGCCCGGATTCTGAATTACTGGAAGTGGTCATTCTGGCATCTAATTTTCATCACCGCAAAGGCGGTGCCTGGGAACCCATCCTACTGGGTGTGTCCGCGGATATCTGGCAAATAAGACAAAGAGCCCTTAATCTCAATTTTTTTCTATTCGGCGGCATCCTGATGATGGGCCTTTACCATATGGGCCTTTTTATCATTCGAGCCAAAGAGAAATCCATACTTTTTTTCGGAATTTTCTGTTTTCTGATTGCAACCAGGAGCCTTGTCACCGGGGAAAGGTACCTTATCGGTCTTTTCCCGGATTTTAGCTGGGAGGTTTATACCAAAATTGCATACCTGACATTTTACATCGCAGCGCCGGTGTTCGCCATGTATTTCCGGTATATTTTCCCGAAAGAAATTCCCAGGTATGCCATCTCCCTGGTTATTGTTGTCAGTGCATTATTTTCAGGTGTCGTTCTTGTGACAACTGCTAAAATCTATTCCCACACCTTACCGATATTCCAAATTTTTACAGTTGTGGCCTCCGGCTATGGTTTTTACGCGCTTATCCTGGCCTTAATCCGCAAACGCCAGGGCGCATTTGTATGCCTCGCTGGCTTTGCAGTTTTGTTCCTAACGATTGTCAATGATATGCTGTATGCCAATCTTCTCATTCAGACCGGTTACATCATCCAGTTCGGATTATTTATCTTTATATTTTTTCAGGCCTTTCTGCTCTCCATTCGTTTTTCAAAAGCATTTGAAACCGTTGAATTGCAGCATCGAACATTGGAAGACACGAATGCTGCTTACAAGAAGGAAATCGTCGACCGAAAGCGCACCGCAGAGGCACTGCGGGAAAGCGAAGAGAAATATCGCGTGCTGGTGGAGAATGCCAGCGATGCCATTGTCGTGGCCCGGGATGGAAGGCTTTGTTTTGTCAACTCCCGGGCAATCGAACTTTCGGGTTATTCAGAAGAAGAGCTTAAATCCAACCCTTTTATCGCGGTGGTCCACCCCCAAGACCGGGACATGGTGCAGCATAATTATATCCAAAGACTCAGGGGTAAACCAGCGCCTGCAGACTATACATTCAGATGTCTCCATAAAGATGGTAGCATCATTTGGGTGGAACTCAGTGCTGTTCGGATTTCCTGGGAAGGTGGGCCGGCGACCCTGAATTTTCTACGCGATATAACCGAGAAACACCGCCTGGAAGAGGAACTCCTGAAGGCACAGAAACTGGAGGCCATTGGTGTTCTCGCCGGAGGTATCGCCCACGATTTTAACAATATTCTGGCAACGATTATGGGCAACGTCTCCCTGGCTAAGGTGGATGTCAGTTGGGACGATAAAATACATCATTTATTGGAAGAAGCGGAGGAGGCCTCTAAACGGGCGAAGGCCCTGACGCAGCAGTTGCTCACCTTTTCCAAGGGAGGCGCACCGGTAAAGGAGGTCACAACCATCTCGGATGTCATCGTCGGTTGTTCCACATTTGCGCTGAGCGGCTCCAGGATCGGGTGTGTTTTCAATTTGCCGGCCGATTTGTGGCCGGTAAAAATCGATGTCGGTCAGATCAACCAGGTCATCCAGAATGTCATCATCAATGCGGATCAGGCCATGGATGCGGGTGGGACCATTCGAATCAGTGCCGCCAATATTACCTTAGACATGAATCATGGATTGCCGCTGCAACCTGGAAAATATGTTCTGCTCAAATTCCAAGATTCGGGATCAGGTATCTCTGAAGTCAATCTGAATAAGATTTTTGACCCATATTTTACTTCAAAAAAAAATGGAAGCGGTTTGGGGCTCACAACCGCATACTCGATTATAAAAAAGCACGATGGTCACATTACCGTCGACTCACAGCTAGGGGTCGGAACCACGTTTAACATCTACCTGCCGTCTTCAAAAGAAGAAATTCGAAAAAAGACCAAAGATGCAAGGGTTGACTTCCAAGGCAAGGGCAAAATCCTGGCAATGGATGATGAGGAAATGATACGAAATCTTATTCAGGAAATGCTGTATCGAATGGGATACGAAGTTGAACTGGCCAATGATGGGGAGCAGGCCATCGGACTATACCGGCAAGCCATAGCGATCGGAAAACCCTTTGACGCGGTGATCCTTGATCTAACAGTGCCGGGTGCCATGGGCGGCAAAGAAGCTATCGGTAGATTGCGTGAGATCGATGCAGATGTAAAGGCCATCGTTTCCAGTGGTTATTCAATCGATCCGGTAATGTCCAATTATGAAGAATACGGGTTTTGCGGCGTTGTCGAAAAACCGTATAATTTGCAAAAGCTCGGTGAAACTCTGAATCAAATTTTAAAATTATAACCGGCGCACCTATCCACCTATCGGACTCGGCTTAGCGAACGAAAGGATCTTGTCGGGTTCAAACCATGGCTTGGAATTCGATTTCTCAGATGGATAGGCTTTCGGTGGGTATAGTCTTTAGGGGCGTATTTGGGTCGGCTGTAAATATGAGCTTTTTGCCTGCTGTATCCAATGCTCGGGTAATAACCATATTTTTTATAAGGGTAAGCGCGCTGCTTTTGATGGAGGTGTCGCTTGTGGCCGTAATGGTAGTACCACCTGCTGAAATGTCGCCGCTGTTCAGGGTGTCGATAGACCCTTTCATGGTTCCAGTTTGATCCCGCATTATCGTAGTCGTAGTGGTGTCCAAAGCTGTACGGCGATCCTTTATCGGGCGTGACCTTTGGCAGATCAAATCCGAATGCAGCACTTAGCCCCGCTAGACTTATTGACGCAGCGGCTATAATCGAGAAATATAGTTTCATTTGATTGCCCCACCTTCAAAGCCGATTGAATCATAAAGGTAGAGAGACAGTTTCTTGATAAAGGTGACAAAGCTTAGGACTGTATCGGAACAGGGCAAAGATTGAACGTCCAACATCGAACGTCCAACATCGAACGTCGAATATTGATGGCGCAACGCTTTATCGATTTTGAAAAAAGCGAACCGCAGCCTGCAGCGAGAGGCCCTTCGGCCGGAGGCCGCTCTATCCTGACAATCCTGTTGATCCTGTCCAATTGCTTTTTAAAAATCAGAATCCATTCCTCTTTTTTACAATCTATTGTCATCGACGGGAATCTTTACCAGGGCTCTCTTGCCTCGTACCTTCTTTACACATCAGCCCAGTGCCATCCCATGCGT
>JBAVYC010000058.1:0-1703 GCA_049698595.1 Desulfobacterales bacterium
ACCGGTGGGAGGAGGGCATTTTACGGTTGGCCAGTTGGCATAGACTGCCCCCCAGCCAATCAATGCAGGTAATGGCGGTGATCGTATCATTGATGCCGGGGGAGAGCGCACGAACGGCGATTTCGACCAGTTGACTAATGGCAAATTCCACATCCTGCTCCAGGGTCCGTTCGGGTCCAACGATGAAGATGGCGTTGATTTTTCTTGAAAGCTTCTCATCGACCTTTTCTCCGGGCCAAACAGTCACCAGGACACTGCGCCGGGTGATAAAATTTCCCGGACGGTATCCAAGATGGATGAGGAGGTTTTCTTCGACCGCAATCCGCATCAACGCGTCGTTGTCTACGGCTTGGAGATATCCGCTGCGCTCGGCCTTGATCTGACAGACCTCGCTGTCGCAGGTCGTTGGAATATTGTAGTCTCGTTGTATGGGTCCAAGGGATAGTTCCTCCCCTTGGCCAAGCCTTTCCGGAAAAATTCGATCCACAGCATTGTTTAAGTCGCGGCGCACTCTGGCAATGATGTTTTGGGCCTGAATCGATTCCGAAACGCTATGGATAAAATAAATCAGAACCCCCAAGCCGAAGAGCGACATTACGATGGCAATGGTGACGGAAATTCCAGGTACAAAACTCGCATCAACGGTCGCATTGACGGTGCGAAGCACGAGAACGCCATATGCGAAGGTTGCCACAAAAGTGCCCAGCACCATCTGATTGGCTCTGACATTCATGAAATTTTTGATCAGACGCGGACCGAATTGAGAGGAAGCCAGGGATAGGACCACAATGGTGATCGAGAATACAACGCCGGCGACGGAAATCATGGAGGCGGCAATCACCGAAAGAACGGTCCGCGCGCCATCAGACCCGCCGCTATAGATCCACAATTGTTGAATGTCTTCTCGATAGTGGAACTCCCTATCGATTGCAGTAGTAACAAAGGAAAGCAAAATCGCCGCAACGGTCATCAGTGCAGGCACAAACCAGAAGCTGGCCTTGAGGCGATACCAAAAATTCAGGATTTTTATTCGCATTGATCCCCCTCTGTCCGACCGGTGTCTGTATGCACATACCGGCACGTCCGTCGGATAACTCAGCAAATCGGCCAAAGCAAATCATGAAGATTTTGATTAAGAAGCCTTGCCTGATTTTGGACCTGCAAGCAACCACACAACAAAGCCGATCACAGGTAGTATTAGGACAAGAACGATCCAAATAACCTTTTTGCCCGTAGATGCCTGGCTCTGAAAGGTACTGACGATCGCCCAGATATCGGCCACAAGTATAAGTAAACCAAAAATACCACCGACTTCGACTCCCATATTGTCCTCCTCTTTATGTCTTAAAGATTCAATTAAATACAGGCAGAAAGTTTGCGATAACAAACTGTTAATCATTTAATGTTGTATTGTCCAGTGGATGAATACTGAGTTGCCGGTTGCTAATAAGGCAGAGAGTGATTACCATAAATTGTAATTTCGTTTCAATATAACAAATGAGGGTCGAATTAGTGACGGTTTTTTTAAGCAAGGCAGGGTTGTCGCCCTGCCTTGCTTACATGGCGGATAGATTTGCACCTTAAAAAAAATTGAGACATGATTAAACAGCCAATATAGTCAAATCAAACGCGGTTCCAGTGGTTAATTGCATTAAGTGATTTTAGTTGATAATGTGAAAAAAAATAGAAAAAGATCTGAAAGG
>JBAVYC010000059.1:0-2133 GCA_049698595.1 Desulfobacterales bacterium
TGTTTAATTTGGTCAATCCCATACCTCTCAAGACTTTACGATGTTTTTCAGGTCGTCCAATCATACTTTTTACAAGTGTAATTTTTAGCATTGCGGCCATCAAATATATCCTTTCTACAAATCCTCAACGCTGATTCCGCGCCTGGCGGCAACCTGGTCGCGACTTTCAAGCTGTTGGAGACCGGCAATGGTTGCCTTTACCAGGTTGTGGGGATTATGGGACCCGAGACACTTGGTGAGAATGTTTTGAACACCGACGGCCTCGAGCACTGCCCGCACAGCACCGCCCGCAATCACACCGGTACCCTGGGCGGCAGGTTTCAGTAAAACCCTCCCGGCGCCAAAACGTCCGATCACTTCGTACGGTATGGTACCCTCAATAAGTGGTACGTTTACCATGCTCTTTTTGGCTTTTTCGACACCTTTGCGTATGGCTTCCGGAACCTCACCGGCTTTGCCGAGTCCAAAGCCAACCGCACCACCACCATCACCGACGACAACAATGGCACTAAAACTGAACCGGCGACCACCTTTGACGACCTTGGCTACCCGATTGATATGGACCACTTTGTCAATTAATTGAATTTCATCTATATCCTGCTTAAACAAGAACCTGCCTCCTTCATCCTCTGAAAAAGATTAAACCGAGCAACATGCAGTATTAAAAAATTAAACCGGCTTTGCGGGCCCCTTTTGAAAGAGATTCGACTCGCCCGTGATATAAAAATCCATTACGATCAAATACGACTTCCTTGATACCCTGATTAAGCGCGCGCTCGCCAACCAGTTTGCCTATGAAATTTGCCGCTGCCACCTTGTTTTTAAATTTAGGGGCATCTTTTGCCTGTTGATCTACGGTGGATGCTGCAGCCAGTGTGCGTCCGGCTGTATCATCAATGACTTGGGCATATATATGTCTAGCACTGCGAAACACACTGAGCCTTGGTCGCTGGGTTGTTCCGTGGATTTTCTTCCTAATTCTTTTTTTCCGCTTTAAACGAGCCTGTTGTCGAATGTTCATGGACCCCATTTGTATATTTCCCCTTAGGAATGACTATTGACGAATGATTATTTAAGGAATTCTCTCTATCTTATTAATTAAATAGCTGAGCGACATCCACAAATATTCAATATTCATCCTTCAATCTTCAATTTATTTAGTTCCGGTCTTGCCGGCCTTTCTTTGAATATGTTCCTCGGCATATTTGATACCTTTGCCTTTATAAGGTTCAGGCGGTCGAATTCGCCGAATGGCTGCCGCTGCAAGACCGATTTTTTGTTTGTCGATCCCGATCAGTTTTATATTGTTGTTTTTTGCAACGGTAGCCGTAATTCCCTCAGGCAGGTCATACGCTACTGGGTTTGAATAGCCGACATTAAAAATGATTTTCGCGCCGCTCAGTTCGGCACGATAACCGATGCCGTTAACTTCCAGATTACGTTCAAATCCCTGGGTCACGCCGGTGATCATGTTGGCCACCAGACTGCGGGTAAGTCCCTGCAATGCCCGGCTGCGCCTGTCGGCTGTCACCATGGTGACATTCATGACACCGTCTTCAATCTTCAAATCAATGGCAGGATGGATAGATTGGCTCAGTTTGCCTTTTTCACCTTCGACTGTCAGCGACCTGTTCGCATAAGTAACTTTTGTTTTATCCGGTATCGGTAGCGGTTCTTTTCCTACTCGAGACATTTGCTGTTCTCCTGGATATAGCTGAATAGCAGCAATGGTGCAAAAATGCTGAATCCGCTTTTATAAAGTCATCCCGTTTTTATTCCTAAATCTTCATTGGCCGTAATTTGGGATTTTTTGCACCCAACATCTAGCGGAACAAAAATAAGTTTAAATAAGTTTAATGAAAATCATCAATTTTCACCACCACACCCCTCTACCAGACATGGCAGAGAATCTCACCACCGGCGTTCAATTGACGCGCCTTTTTATCCGTCATGACTCCCTGTGAAGTGGATAAAACGGCAATACCCATCCCGTTGAAAACCGGCTTTATTTCTTTGCATTTTACGTAAACCCGTCTGCTGGGCTTGCTGATGCGTTTGAGGCCGTAGATCACATTGGATTGTCCCGCACCATATTTGAGATAAAGTCGCAAGATACCCTGCTTGCCGTCTTTG
>JBAVYC010000060.1:0-3835 GCA_049698595.1 Desulfobacterales bacterium
GCAACAAGCTGGCGGATAAATCTCGTAAATGGCCTAAAATAAAATCACATGTTTCAATATCTTTTACAGCGCCTGCTGGCTGCAGCGATTATGATTTTCGTGGCAGGCACCATCGTTTTTTTTCTTATCCACTTGCTGCCGGGCGATCCCGTGATGCTGCTGCTCGGTGATGCTGCCACCGAAGATGTGGTCGTTGAAAAAATGCGACAGAAACTCAAGTTGGACCGGCCCATTGCGGTCCAATATCTCCAGTGGGCCAAAGGTTTGCTGCAGCTGGATCTGGGTCAATCCATCCAAACCGACCTACCGGTGACCACCGAGTTGTTTCGACGCATCCCCCGCAGCCTGGAATTGATTTTAGCGGCGCTGCTGCTGTCGGTTCTAATTGGAATACCGCTGGGCGTCGTGGGCGCACGTTATCCAGATTCAGCCAAAGGCTGGCTGACCTCGCTGATCGCCGTAACGGGCTTTTCCGCGCCGGTCTTTGTGAGCGGGATCATCCTGATTATTATTTTCTCGCTATCGCTGAAGCTGCTGCCTTCTTCCGGGTACATTCCGCTGGTCGAGGATCCGGTGGGCCACCTGCGGTTCTTGGCTCTGCCGGCGCTGACCCTCGGTTTCGGCTTTATGGGTGTTGTCATACGGGTCACCCGCTCCAGCTTTCTGGACGTCCTCTCAAAAGATTTCGTGCGTACGGCGCGCGCCAAGGGACTGACCGAGCATCTGGTGCTGTATCGCCACACCCTGCTCAACGCCCTGATCCCCGTAATCGCGGTGCTCGGCGTCCGCGCCGGAAATCTGTTGGGCGGCACGGTGATCATCGAATCGCTGTTCGATTGGCCGGGATTGAGTTCGCTGCTGGTCAGGAGTTGCTACGACCGCGACTATCCAGTAATCCAAGGGTCTCTCCTGTCGATCTTTATGATGTTCGTCTTGATCAGCCTGCTCGTCGACTTGTGTCAGGGTATTTTGGACCCCAAATTAAGAAGACGCTAACAATGCAAAAAAGACTCCCGCTAAACATTAAAAGGCATTTCAGACTGCTCGTCGGCGCCCCGATTTTGTTGGTTCTTATTTTTGCGGCCTGCTTCAGCAGTTTTTTAGCACCCGCAGATCCAATTGCAATCGACACCAAGAACATCCTCAAAGGCCCCTCGCGACTGCACCCCTTCGGTACGGATCAGATCGGACGTGACATCCTCAGCCGGGTGATCTACGGTGCCAGGGTGTCTTTGAGCGTCGCCGTGGCAGCTGTATTCTTCGCCACCCTGGTCGGTGTACCCCTCGGACTATTGGCCAGCTATATCGGCGGCCGCTTTGAAAACATCCTCATGCGGGTAATCGACGTGTTTGTGTGTCTGCCCGAGATATTCGTGGCCATCGTCGCTATGGCCTTTTTGGAGCACAGCCTCAGGACGTTGATATTCACAATCGGACTGCTTTACTTTCCCCAGTTTTCCCGGGTCACTTACAGCGTGGCCTCTTCCATAAAGACCAAAGATTACATTTTATCGGCCGTCACATTGGGTGCCGGCGGGCCGCGCATCGTTTTCCGCGAAATTCTGCCCAATATGGCCTCGGTCATCATCGTGCAGATATCCTTCACAATGTCGTTTGCCATGCTGCTGGAAGCCGGGTTGAGTTTTTTAGGTTTGGGCGTTATGCCGCCACAACCGTCTTGGGGTCAGATGGCCGGCACCCTGAAGGATTTTATCTTCATCAACCCGCTGCTGGTCGTCTTTCCTTCGATGGCGCTATTTCTTGCCGTTTTTGCCATCAACATGATCGGCGATTGGCTGCAGGACTGGCTGAACCCGGAGATTGTCCGATAGCGCCATGAAACCAGAAACTCCGTTACTGCAAGTCGAGGATCTCCATACCGTTTTCGATACCGACGCCGGTGTGGTCAAGGCGGTCAACGGGGTTGAATTCGCCCTGGATCAAAAGCAGATCCTCGGTTTGGTCGGTGAATCCGGCTGCGGCAAAACCGTCACGGGACTTTCCATTTTGGGTCTGATCCCGCAACCGCCGGGCAGGATCGAACAGGGTCGCATCATCTTTGAAGGAACCGATCTGCTCACCCTGAGCGATAAAGACATGCGCAACATCAGAGGCAATCGCATCGCCATGATCTTTCAGGAGCCGATGACGTCCTTAAACCCAATCTTTACGGTTGGTTATCAGATCAAAGAAGTGCTGCGCATCCATCGCCGAATGTCGAAACATCAGGCCAGCGGATTGGCCGCAGAAATGCTGCAAAAGGTCGGACTACCCGATCCGGATAAATGTTTACACAAATACCCGCATCAGATGAGCGGGGGCATGCGCCAACGGGTGATGATTGCAATGGCTTTGTGCTGCAGTCCGCGGCTGATCATAGCAGATGAGCCCACCACTGCTTTGGATGTCACCATCCAGGCCCAAATTCTGGAATTGATCCATCGCCTCAGAGTCGATACCGGAACGGCCATCTTGTTGATCACCCACGATCTGGGTGTCATCTCGGAAATGGCCGACACGGTTGCGGTCATGTACACGGGCACTATCGTCGAGCATGCTTCCTGCGACGATCTCTTCGACAATCCCTGCCACCCATACACCCAGGGCCTGATGCACTCGATTCCCAAAATAGATCAACCATTGACCGAGACCAAACGCCTGCAGACCATAGCAGGTGTGGTGCCCAGCCTGCTGGACCTGCCGGCGGGATGTGCTTTCCAGGAGCGCTGTATCCATGTGATGTCGAAATGCAGACTGGATCCGCCTTTTTTCCAGGTATCCGATGGACATCGGGTAAGGTGTTGGCTGCATGAACATTGATCCGCTGATGAAGATAGATCGCCTCAAAAAGCACTATCCGGTGCGATGGAGTTTTTTCGGGCGAGCATTAGCACATGTGAAAGCTGTGGATGGGATCAGTCTGACCGTCAACATGGGCGAAACCCTGAGTGTCGTGGGGGAGTCGGGCTGTGGCAAAACGACCCTGGGTCGCTGTCTCTTGAACCTGGAAGAACCCACCGCCGGTGTCATCTATTTTGAAGGCCAAAATTTACGGGCATATCCGCCGGCTGAAATGCGGCAGCTACGCCGTCACATGCAAATGATCTTTCAGGATCCGTACTCTTCATTAAATCCGCGTAAAACGGTCAGCCGGATCATCGGTGATGCCTTTTGCATCCATGATATGCTATCTAAAAAGGAGCGACACCAGCGGGTGCTGGAATTGCTGGATATCGTTGGACTAAGAAAAGAGCATGCGCAGCGGTACCCTCACGAATTCAGCGGCGGCCAACGGCAACGGATCGGGGTGGCCCGCGCCCTGGCACTAAATCCCAAACTGGTCGTGGCGGACGAACCGGTATCGGCACTGGATGTGTCTGTTCAAGCCCAGATTCTCAATCTGTTGATCGAATTGCAGTCACAGTTCGAACTCACCTATGTTTTCATATCCCATGATTTGAGCGTTGTTCGTCACATCAGTGATCGCGTGGCCGTCATGTATCTGGGCAAAATTGTCGAACTGGGCAACTGCCGCGATCTATTTGGGCGGCCCCTGCACCCGTATACTGAAGCGCTGATATCCGCCGTCCCGATCACCGATCGCAAAAAAAAAAGCCGGCGGATTATCCTGGCCGGCGACGTTCCAAGTCCGCTGAATCCGCCACAGGGCTGCCGTTTCCATCCCCGTTGCCGCTACCGGCAAGACCGCTGTGCGGAAAAAGAACCGCGATTGAGAGAAGTGAACCCAGATCGTTGGGCAGCGTGCCACTACCCGCTTTAGGATAGGCTTAGTTGAGGCAATACGGTGTCAAACCTTAATTCTAAAAGGAGGACT
>JBAVYC010000061.1:0-6955 GCA_049698595.1 Desulfobacterales bacterium
CCGCTTCAGATGGGAGCAAAATCTCATCTCATCAAATTTCCTCAAAATCGGGCGAGCAAAAACCAGCGGATGCAGTTCTGATAAAGCCGGGGGAAAACGCCGGGAAAAGGAAAAAGCAGGCAGAACAGACGCTAATCAGTGGGGTTATAAAGGCTTCCCAAAGAAAGGTCGGAAGGGAAGCCGGAAATGTGCTCCTCGAGCTTTACCGGGAACAATACCAGGGCGCATTTTATATGCTTATTCCTAAAGGCTGGAAGGCCGAAGGCGGTATGATCCCCAGCGGCGTGCAGTGGAATGTTGTCGATTTGGTGGAGAACAATATCCGTTTTCGCGTTACCAGCCCGGACGGCAAATCATTTTTCGGATGGTACCCTCGCTTCTATTTCCAGGACCCGGCAGTATATGTTCAATCAAGCGGGGGGGTATTGCGGCCTCAACTTGGGGGCGTCTTGAACGGATGCTGGATTTATCCATACATGGGTGTCGCTCAATACGTGCAAAACATTATTTTGGGACAATTGGCCGCCGGCGAGTTCCAGAATCCGCGGATCATCGGCAGGGCCGTCGAGGCTCCTGAACTTCGGCCATGGTTGCCTCAGATGGCCCCACGCAAAGAATGCGGCTACGTAAATTTTGAGTGTACCTACGGCGGAACTCCCATGTTTGGCAGGATTTATACACTTGTTTACGACTTGGGCGCGCTTTGGTCCACAGTCGGGACTTTCGGATGGATAGCCCCAAAATCACGCTGGCAGGAGGACGAACGTATCATGGAGCTTTGCATTCGTTCATTCAGGCTAAACCCGACCTGGGTCCGGCGGGCCTCTGCCGCCCAGCATAAACGCGGAGAGAAATACGGTCAAGTCATCAGGCAGATGCAAGGCATAGACAATGAAATCAACCGCAACAGGAGCCAGACCCGGAGCGACATTCAGGAAGAATTTTACAAGGTTATCACAGAGCAAATAGAAACATTCGATCCGGAAACCGGTGATAATAAAAGGCTGCCCATGTATAACAGCGCCTGGACCAACGGCCGGGGCGACTACGTCTTAAAGGATTACGACGACGGTACCTTACCGGTTGAGGATCCCACGGAATGGCGTAAACTCAAGATAATCAACCGCAATGACCCGGATTACCGGCCCGAGAAATATGGTGATTAGGCACATTAAATCCCGATCCTTGCACGTTCTCACATGTTTGGGTAGTTTTGAATCATTTTAATTAAGCAGGATTAATAAAATATAAGGAGGGTCCCCGATGAATGCAGTGACAGACATGTTGGGTTGCCGGCACCCGATTATACTGGGTGCCATGGGCGTTATCTGTAATCCTGAATTGGTGGCAGCTGTTTCTGATGCCGGTGGATACGGTCTGCTGGCCACAGCTTTTGTCCAGGATGTTGATGTGTTGCGGAGGCAGATTCAGGAAACAAAAAAGCTGACCGGCCATCCTTTTGGTGCAAACATTTTTGCAATGAACCCCCTGGTACATAAATTTATCGATATATTAGCCGAGGAAGGGGTTCACGCTGTTACCGTTTCCGGCGGTTCACCCAGGGAAATTATTCCCAGGCTCCATGAGAAAAATATGAAGGCCATTGTGGTTGTCCCTACGGCAGACGTTGCAGGTAAAGCCGAGGCATTGGGGGCAGATGCAATTGTCGCCGAAGGATCAGAATCAGGTGGTATGCAAGGATTCAAAGGTGCATCTACCTTAGTCCTGGTGCCGGCAGTCGCGGACCGGGTACAAATACCCGTAATTGCCGCCGGAGGAATTGGTGATTCGCGGGGATACAAGGCTGCATTCGCACTGGGCGCTCAAGGTGTCCAGATCGGTACGCGGTTCATTGCCACCAAAGAATGTGTTGCGCACAATAATTATAAAGGCGCTATCGTTGAAGCCCAAGAAACAGGAACCGGGCTTATCGATCTTGGACGATTTCGAATCAGGGCACTTCAAACCAAACTGGTTGAAGGTCTGATTCAGGGAACGGAGGATACAGATAAAGCCTTTTCCGGTCAGGCGGTTGAAAAATCCTGGCTTAAAGGAGACCTTCAGGCCGGCGTGTTGCCTGCAGGAGAAGTTTCAGGTTTGATTTCAAGCGTCCCTACTGTAAAAGCGTTGATTGATGAACTGGTAAACGGCTAACGGTATATGAGAACGTATCGAAGAAGCAACGAAAGATTAAGATTTGGCAAAGAATCTGGTTTTGCCGGGGCTCGCTGCGCAAGGCCTCCATGGGCCGGGTCATGCGAAATATTATCGGCAACGGCAAACGAGATGAGCTGGTCAGCGTTAATTCTATCAATA
Source organism: Desulfobacterales bacterium (assembly GCA_049698595.1). Taxonomy (GTDB): domain Bacteria; phylum Desulfobacterota; class Desulfobacteria; order Desulfobacterales; family JAFDCJ01; genus JAFDCJ01. The sequence goes on from JBAVYC010000061.1 coordinate 2,317, forward strand.
GAAAACGCCATTCAACCGCTCGGAGCAGTATAAAGCAGGCTGTCGGCCAGATTAGAAACTTCGGCTGAGATGCCTTGCTCTTTTAGAGCTTTCACGCCCCGCTCTGTGGTGACGATGGTGCCGCCCGAGCCAATGACAATACCATCCAGCATGATCACCTTGCCGCCGGCCACGGTTAAAACCGCCTGGTGAGAGTTTGGATCCGCTACCACCACATCGCCGTCGGCGCCGGGTGCAAGATGGCCCTTGTTCGACAATCCCAGCATCCGGGCCGGAGCCCAACAGCATTTGTGAACGAAGTCGGCCAGCGTCAGCGCATCAAATCGCACCAGGCTAAGTCCATGGCTAAGCAGAAAATTGCGCGGAATACCACCGCCATCCGTGCTGAGGGCAGTGACGACAAAGCGTCCCTGGTCGTTTTTTTCGGTCGCGGTTAAAAAAGCGGTGGATCGACGGTTGACCGGAAATGATACCGTAACATCGAAGTTCATTTTTTTTAGATAGATTATCCCGTCTTCGGGCTCAAGATAGATAACCTCCCTCGAAGTAGGCTTTTGAACCCGCAGGTAGCCCTTTTTAGCGGCTGCCAACATACCGTCAACGCTAACCTCATAACCGCCCGCCTCAAGGCAGGTCCGGGTGACATGGCTGCGGGGCAGGCCGTTTTCCAGTCCTGCCCCGGTCCCGTTGTAAGGACCGTTATGGGACTCGCTTACCAGATAGGGTCGGGCGGACAGGGCCTCCAACGCAATCATCGTTTCGGTGACCGGGGATCCGTGGGTGAGGCCGCGGCAATAGGCGGTAATGTGACAGACGTGCAGCCGATTGGATCCGGCCAGCTCCAGCGCTTCCAGCATGCCGTTCAAATTGCTGCCATTTTGGGTCGTACCGCAGTGAAAGGCCACATAGGCTCCGGCCCGGTTCACGACCTCGATGGCCGCAGCAGTTGTCTCGGGGCTTAATGGCAGATGACCGCCCAGGAGCTTAAAACCGAAGGCCCCCCGATCCAGTGAACGGTTGAGATATTCGGCCAGTTCGTCCTTTGCTGCGTCAGGCCCGCTGATACTCACGCCCGGATCCAGTCGGTTCAACACAGCGACACTGATGCCGGAACCGGCTGCGGTCATGCCCTCGATGACGTCTTCCAAAAATCCGCCGCAATCCAGGGCACAGGTTACACCGGCACGGGCCAGCATCTGAAATCCAACTGCCCTTTTAAGGGGTGTGAGATGAACGTGAGTATCTACCAGCCCGGGCATAACGAGTTTGTCTTTAGCGCAAAAAACTTCCACTGCCCGGTCGGGATCGAGTTCGGGTTCCACCCGGACCACCTTTCCGCCGGCCAGGCCAAGATCGTAGCGGCCCTGTCGCTGATTGGCCGGATCGACCAGATGACCGTCTTTGATTAAAAGGTCAAATTTATCCACGATATTATTCCTTTTTTTACGTATTTGATTTTCCCTTGCGACCCAGCATCACCCGGGGATCAAACATGTCCCGCAGGGAATCGCCGACCATGTTGTAAGCCAGGACCGTAAAGGTCAGGGCCAGGCCCGGAAACAGAGCTATCCACCGGCTCTGCAGAATGTTTGCCACCCCTTCGCGAATCATGCCCCCCCAGCTTGGCGTGGGCGGCTGGATACCAAAGCCCAGGAAACTGAGTGACGCTTCCATGCGGATCGCACCGGCGATACTAAGCGTGCCCATAATAATGATGGGGCCAATGATGTTCGGTAGAATCTGGCTGAACATAATTCTTAAATCACCGGCTCCCAGCGCCCGGGTGGCCCTGACGAAATCAAGGTTTCGGATGGCCATGGTGGGCCCTCGCGCCAGGCGAATGTACTGGGCAATGTGGGAGATCCCGATGGCCGCCACCACTTTGTAAATTCCCTGGCCCAGCAGGGTAACGATCATCAAACCCAGCAGCAGGGCCGGAAAGGAAAGCATGATATCAACGAGCCAGGATACCACCCGGTCAACCCGACCCAGCTTATAGCCGGCCAGCACGCCGATGGGCACACCGATACCCATGGACACCAGCACGGAAAGCACCCCCACCAGCAGAGCCGGGCGGGTACCCCAGATGATCCGGCTGAAAAGATCCCGACCAAATTCGTCGGTTCCCAACCAATATTTCGCTGTCGGTCCTTTAAACGCATGCAGGATGTGCTGTTCACTGAAATTGTAGGGTGCCAGCCAGGGCGCTAAAACAGCCACAATCAGCAGGCCGAGAATGATAAAAAAGCCGCACATGGCGGTCTTGTCCTGCTTGAGGACGCGCCAGATATCCTTGAAAAGTTGTAATCTTAACCGGATTCCGTCTCCAGGTTCCACCGCTGTCTGAGACAGTCGATCAGTTTCCGTTTTCTGTGTCGGGTTACTCATACTTGACCCTCGGATCGAACAAAGAATACGTCAAATCAACCAACAGGTTAACGATCACAACGATAAAAGCAAAGACCAGCAATCCGGATTGGATGAGATTGTAATCCCGTTGACTGATGGCGCCCACCAGCAGCTTACCCAGACCGGGGCGGTTGAACACGGTTTCGGTCAGAATTGCGCCGCCCAGGATGGTTCCGGTGTAAAGACCGATGGCCGTAACCACCGGGATCATAATATTTTTCAAAACGTGTTTAAAATGAACCGTGCGAGGCTTGAGGCCTTTGGCAAACGCCGTGCGCACATAATCCTCGTTTAAAGCCTCGAGCATGGACGAGCGGGTCAGGCGAGTAACATAGCTGGCCTGGATCAACCCCAGGCTCAACGCCGGCAAGACCAGCTTGTGCAGGTGTTCGCTTATCGTACCGCTTCGAACCTGATGGATCACCGGAAACCAGCCCAGCTCAACCGAAAAAACCAAAAGTAGCACAACACCCAAATAAAAAGCCGGAAAGGAGAAACCGGCCAGTGCGACGATCCGGCTCAAGTAATCCACGGCCGTATTTTTCCGGATTGCCGCCCAAACCCCCAATGGAATGCCGATCAAGGCCCCAATGATCGTGGAGGAGATTGCCAGGTTGAAGGTGTAGGGGAACAAGGCCCAGATTTGCTCGGCAATGGGCCGGTTGGTAATCATGGAGCGACCCAGATCGCCTTGGACCAGATTGCCGATAAAATCCAGGTACTGCCGCCAGAGCGGCTGGTCCAGACCCATTTCACGACGAAAGGCCTGCAGCGCCTCCTCGGTGGCGTAGGTACCCAGGACCACTTGGGCCGGATCCGAAGGGATGACCCGCATGGCGAAAAAAACGATGGTGGCCACCGCCAGCATGATCACCACGGCCGATAACATTCGTTTTGCGAGGTAAGAAGCTTTCATTGTGACTTTATCCAGCGGAGGCGAGCGGCAGCAGAGACCCTCTCCCCCTTGAAGAAGAGTGAACTAATTTTTTAATATTCGGCTGGTCTCGCGGATGTCATAAAATGACAGGCTTTTTTGCTCAAAGCCCAGATCCAGGTTCTTGGTCTTGGCCATGGCATACAGCCGTGTAAAAAGCGGGAATGATACCGCGTCTTTTTTGATCTGCTTCTGGGCAGCCACCCAAAGGGCCTTTTGTTTATCGACCTCCAGTTCGAAGCGGGCGTCATCGATATACTTGTCTACGCCCGGCAGGGCTTCACCGTAGTGGGAAAAGTTAATTATGGCCGTGGGTTTGCCGACGATGGACTCGGAATGATAAAACTGGGTCAGGTAGATATTGCCGGTCAACGGATAGCGGTAGGCCCCATAGATAACCACCGGGTTCACGTCTTTGCGAATCAGTTTGTGGTAGGTGGGATGATCGACCACGTTCAAATCCAGCTGAACGCCGATCTTTTTCCACTGTTCCTGAACGACTTGAACCGGCGGCAGATAAATGTTTGAATTGGAGATGTTCATGCTCATCTTAAACCCGTCGGGAAGTCCTGCTTCTGCCAGAAGTTGTTTGGCCTTTGCGGGATTATACTCATAGGGCACCACATCGTCGGTGTGGCCGACATACCCGGCTGGCAGCGGACTGTATTCCGGTTTGGCCACGTCTTTGCCCAGATAGTTAATGATCTCTTCCCGGCTGATGGCGTGACACAGGGCCTGGCGAACCTTGGTGTTATCCAGGGGTGGTTTGGTCAGGTTGAAGTGCAAGACAAACATGTTGGCCGGCGCAGTCAGGTTCACGTCAAAGCCGGCCTTGCTGAGGCGATCGATCCACTCCTGTTTGGCGGGAATGTTAATGGCATCGACCTCGCCATTGCGCAGGGCCAGTTCGCGGGTCGAGTTCTCGGGTAAAAATGACACCACCACCTGGTTTACGATCGGCTTGCCGCGCCAGTAGTTCGGGTTGGCCGCCAGGGTGAAGCTTTCCTGGGGTTTGTAGCTGCTGTATTGAAAAGGACCGGTGCCGACCGGGTGATACTTGAGGTCTTTGCCCAGTTTTTCAACAGCTTTTTTGCTGACGATATAACCGGCCTGGTAGTCCACCAGCAAGGCCGGCAAATCCGGTACCACGTTGTTGGTTTTGATTTGAATCGTATAAGGATCCATCACGGTCACACTTTCGACCGCCGCCAGGTTTTTGCGAAACGGTGAGCCCACTTCGGGATCGAGCAATCGGTCCATGGAAAATTTAACGTCCTCGGCGGTGAACTCTCCGTA
>JBAVYC010000062.1:0-1709 GCA_049698595.1 Desulfobacterales bacterium
CATTGGTAGAACCCATAGAATTCTTCATTCTGATAGATCCAACTTATTTTCTTTTGACTTTTAATAATATCTTTTCTTTTGTTTCCCTGTGATGCTATAGAATTAAATGTTCCAGGATCGGTTATTCTCGATGATCTCGCCACGATCGCGCCTTTGTTATCAAACGAAATTATGGTTTTTATACATCAAAAAAGCCTATCGATCAAGAATGAAGACCCCTATGTTCTTCGCGCATGTTCTTTTAGCTGCTTTTCCTGTTTTCGAATAGCCTCTTGTGTGTATCCATAAAAAGTCATTTCCCACAGGCAATGCCCAAGGATATGTGCTGCGGAGTACTTTGATAAAGATCCCGGATCAATATCCATCCCCATGCCTCGAAATCAGCGTAAAGACTTCAAAAATGTTTGTTCCATCAATTTTTTCGTAGATATCTATCTGTCTTACAGGTGGAAAGTGAATTGCACCGGACCGGTCGGAAGGGTAATGCAATTTTGGAGTAGCCAAAATTCGTTGTGGCGCTTCCTTGCCTCCGACTTTGAGCAAAGCGAGCGCACCATAGCGATAATCAGGCTTAAGCGATAGATGTCCCTATCTGTAAGTCAGAATGGGCCACTTATTGGCCAGGGCCACTCTTCTGAGGGGTTCAGTTGGTTCAACCACACAAGGATTCCCGATTAATTCCAGCAACGGTAAATCCGATTGATGATTCCCATAGGCATAGGAGGTTGCAAGATCAATATTCTTTTCGTCGGCCAGCATTTCAGCTAGTATACGTTTGTTGCGGTTGAGGCAAATGGGGCCTTTGGCACGACCGGTTAAGAGACCATCCTCTCCGATTTCTAGGTCGGTACACAATAAGTCATCAAATCCCAGGTCTTCTGCCACCGGTTCGAGCATATACCGGACGGAACCCGAAATAAGGATCAATCGGTGACCTTGGCACCGGTGGTTATTGACTCGCGCAAGTATATTCGGCGCCAGGTGGGGCTTCAGATGGTCCTGGTAAAAACCAGCAGCACTCTGCTCAAAATCTTCCAGGTGCTGATTGCGATAGAATTTAATCAAAATCGCGGCCATTTTTTCATCCGAAAGCCAATGGCGTTTATAGAAAATATTTACCGTCAGGACCTTCAGGATGAAACCGAGTGACACCATTCGCCGCTCCCAGAGGTGACGGAAACCCAGCCGACTGCTTTCAATGTCCAGCAACGTTTCATCAAAGTCAAAAAATGCACCGATGTCTGAAGCGCTCATTTTCACCCGGATTTATCAAATTGCGTGTAGAGCTGAAGATACTTGGCAAGGATGGGTGCCCAGCTTCTTGACTCAGCCCATGGGACTGCCTTGTCTGCAATGATCTGATATTTCTCTTCAGAAGCACAAAGCTCAGCGATCGTGTGCGCCCATTGTGACGGTGTATGCGGAGATACGATTATAAACGGACAATCTTTAGCAAAGCCGGCATGCTCTGTTGTAAGGGCCGGGAGGCCGGCAGACGCTGATTCCAGCAACACATTGGCTTGTCCCTCCCAGCGCGAGGGAAGCGCAAACATATCTGCATCCTGATAGAATTGCAAGAGCCCGGCGGGATCAACCCCGCCATGCCACACAACTCTTTTTTCAATCCCGGCATTTACGGTAAAGTGTTTCAGCTCTCTAGCGTAGTTGATTTCCGGCATATCGCCGACGAAATGCCATTCCCAGTCCAG
>JBAVYC010000063.1:0-1520 GCA_049698595.1 Desulfobacterales bacterium
GCCAGCCAGCCGATCATGTTGTCCTTTTTGGAGGGCGTATAGGGCAGCATCAGGAGAAATTCCTCTTTGGCCTCATCCGGCAGCTTGATGATGATATAGTAAGGTTTCATCATCTGCCGGTTGTCGCCGTATATCTCATCCGGAGGCTCCCAGAGGTCTTCCTGGTTGTAGAATACCTGAACGTCTTGCATGTGATACTTGGCGTATGTTTGCACCTGGATTTCAAAGAGATCCATGGGGTATCGAATGTGCTTTTTCAGATCAGCGGGCATCTCATCCAAGGGTTTGAAAAGAGCCGGATATACTTTTGCGTATGTTTTGAGAATGGGGTCTTCGGTGTCGATCATATAATAGGCGACATGCCCGTCATAGGCATCGATGATCACTTTGACCGAATTGCGGATGTAATTGAGCTCTTTTTTCCTGAAGGGGGTCTTGAATCGTTTGGAGTATGGATACATGTTGGAGGCCGTATAGGCGTCCTGGATCCAATAGAGCCGGCCTCCTGAGACCACCATATAGGGGTCGGTGTCATAGGACAGAAACGGGGCGATGGCGATCACCCGGCTTTTAATCCGGCGGTTAAACATGATCCTGCTTTCAGGCGTCAGATATGTCGTGAAAAGTATCTGAGGGTCCTGAAATTCAATGGAAAAGAGCAGTCTTCGCATAAAAGAGCTGATCAGAACGCCACCTTTGCCTTGGTAATTGGTATAGACGTTTTTGTCTCCCTTGGGATAATCGAATTCCTGGGTGCTGGTATTCACCAGGATATATTCAGTCGTTTTTTCGCCGTAATAAATTTCCGGCCGGTCTATCTTCAGATTGATATCCACCGAGGGGGGGACGTCCTTAATCATGAGTTGCGGCAAACCTTCGGCGGTGACTTCATTGACCGGGCTCATGGCCAATCCATATCCGTGGGTGTAAATCAGGTGCCGGTTGACCCAGGTCTTGGCCTGGGGCGGAAGCTGATCGACCACCAGTTCGCGGGCGGCCAGCATGACCTGCCGATATTGATTGTCGATCAGATAACGGTCGACGTCAACGTTATGAAAATCGTAATAGAGCCGTATTGATTGAATTTGGCGGTAGGTCTTGAGCAAGGGCCGTTCATCCCAGACCCGGATGTTTTGAATGGTCACGTCATGGTCTTTGATCTCTTCAGCAGTCAGGCTGTTATTGACCTCAAAGTCGACCTCCTTAATACGATTCAGGTTATATGCCTGACGGGTAAAATCGATATTATAGGCGATGTAGGGTGATTCCTTGGCCAGTTCATTGGGCTTGACCACGAACTGCTGCACCAGGATCGGAAGACCGGTGGCAAGGACCACAATGGCGCCAACCCATATTCCGGCACAGATTAAGAGCGGTTTTAGCTTCAGCCTGCAGGCGTTATAAATGATAAAAAGGCAGAATAGAAAGGACATCACCATCAAGATCCTGTAAGCGATGATCTTTATGTTGACATCCGTGTAGCTTGCGCCGAAAGCCGGGCCCTGGGTAGAGTAGAGCAC
>JBAVYC010000064.1:0-3017 GCA_049698595.1 Desulfobacterales bacterium
CGTTCAAAGCGATTACCTTTTCATTGAGATTTACAATGAATTGTGCTCGGCCTGTGTCAACGAAGTCAAAACCTACAAGGCGCTCTACCGGATGCTGCTGGCAGATTCATTTCTCGGAGGAAAAGTAAAAATGATGGGAATTGGCGCCGGCAGCAAAAAGCGCAGCGCAGCCAAGTTTCGCAAACAAAAAAAAATTCCCTTTCCCCTTTTTGCCGATGAAAAGCGGGAAATATTCGAATGCCTGGGCAAGCCGGTCCTGCCGGTGTCCTATCTGGTGCAACGGCAGGCCGGCAAGCGCAAAATCCGCTTGATTCAATCCGGCCACATCGGCAGTGCCGAAAAATTGCTGGCAGAAATTAAATCGGCAATGGCCGGGGACTGGGGTAGTAAAGATTGATGAATTTCATCAAACTTATTTAAGCCCATTTTTGTTCCGCTAAAAGTTAAGAGCAATTTTAGATTTTGGATATTGGATTTTAGATTTAAGGAATTCTGTCTATTATAAATTGATAGAGCGTAGCGATTCCACAAATCCAAAATCCGCAATCTAAAATCCCAAATTATGAGCAATGACTCTATAGGGATAAAAATGGGATGACTTTGTAAAAACGCATTCAGCATTTTGTCACCATCAGAACCGTTCAGACAGCAAATGGAGATCAAACCTTTGCGCAAAAGTCTGCAATTGTATGAAGGATATCATAGGCCTAAACAGCAGGGCACCCGTTATGCAAAATTTGTTTAAATTGATCGGAAAAGTAGCGCTGGCCGACGCACCTGTAGTAATCAGCGGTCAGAGTGGTACCGGCAAAGAATGGGTTGCCCGGGCGATTCATGATCTCAGTCCCCGCCGTGAGGGACCGTTTATCAAGGTAAATTGTGCTGGCCTCGACGAGAATTTGTTGGCAAGCGGCCTGTTCGGTCATGTTAAAGGCGCCTTTCGCGGTGCGCACAATCCCCGGATCGGCCGTTTTGAGGCTGCCTGCGGCGGGACGCTATTTTTAAATGAAATCGGTGATATTTCCGCGACGACGCAAATCAAGCTGCTGCGAACACTGGAAGAAAAAGAAATCGAAAGGGTCGGGGCCCATCATCCTATCAAGATCGACGTGCGCATCGTTTCCACCACAAATAAAAACCTGGAAGAGTTGATAGCCTGTGGCCGATTTCGGGAAGATCTGTATTTTCGAATCAATGTTTTGCCCATCACCTGCCCACCTCTTTGCGACCGTACGGAAGATATACCGATCATAGTGCAGCATTTAATTCAACGCAATCGCCTGAAAACCGGTAAAAATATATTAGGCGCTACGCCCGCAGCAATTGGCAAAATGACCGCTTATGCCTGGCCCGGAAACATCCGGGAATTGAGTGATGCCATTGATTATGCAGCTGCTTTGTGCTCGAGTACATACATCGACATCGAGGATTTGCCGGCGCCAATTTGCCGATCCGCCGAAATTATGGACAATACTGATCTTGAGAAAAGGGCGGAATTGATCCGCGCGTTGAGGCAAACCGGTGGAAACCGTTCTGAAGCGGCCCGAATTTTAGGCGTCAGTCGTGTTACGATTTGGAAACAAATTAACAAATTCGGTATCGACATTCGTCGGGAATTGGCGGTTTGATTTCCGCTTCATTTAAACCAGTGGGTTGTTTTCAGACAGATTTTCACCAGCATCAGCATCAACGGCACTTCGATCAAGACCCCCACCACGGTTGCCAGGGCCGCTCCCGAAGATAAGCCGAACAGCATCGTGGAGGTGGCAATGGCCACTTCAAAGTGATTGGAAGCCCCAATCATGGCCGCCGGTGCGGCGTCAATGTAACGGAGCTTCAGCAGGCGCGCCAGTCCATACCCCAGCCAGAAAATCAACATGGTCTGAATAAAGAGCGGAATGGCGATCCACAGAATGGTCAGCGGATTGCCGATGATGACCTCGCCTTTAAAAGAAAACAGCAGTACCAGGGTAATCAGTAGGGCGATAATCGTAACAGGCGTGAGAACGTGCAAAAATTTTTCCTTGAACCATCTTGCGCCCCTGGCTGCAATAATCCACCTGCGGGAAAGATAACCGGCCACCAGCGGCAGGGCCACATAAATACCAATGGACAGCAGCAATGCCTGCCAGGGGACCGGCAGGCGCCCCACTCCCAGTAGAAATCCGCCCAGGATCCCATAGAGCAACAGCATGGTCAGTGAGTTGATGGCCACCATTACCAGTGTCAATCCGTCATTGCCGCGGGAGAGGTAGCCCCACACCAGCACCATTGCCGTGCAGGGTGCGATGCCAAGCAGAATGCAGCCGGCCAGATAGCTGCGCCACAGAGGCACTTCCAGCATTTTAATTCCATCGGCCATCACCACCGTTCCGGCACCGTGGGTGGCACCCACCGGAAGGTCGAGCCCAAAGGGCATCTTGACCAGATCCACAGCGTCGGGACCGATGAAATTATAAAACAGCGTACCGAGGAAAAAGCTGGCGATCCCATACATGGTAAAGGGTTTGACGGCCCAGTTGATAAACAGGGTCAAAAACACCGGTTTGCCGCTTTTACCGGCCTTGACGACTTCACTGAAATCGATTTTGACCATAATGGGATACATCATGAAAAACAGGCAGACGGCAATCGGGATGGACACCACCGGCGCCCCCTTGACATAAATAGCCAGACCGTCGAGGGATTGTGCCAGGTTCGGGGCAATTTTGCCGAGCAGGATACCCGCAACAATGCACAGCACCACCCATAGTGAGAGAAAACGTTCAAACACACTGGTCATTTTACGGTCATTGTTCGATACGTCAGCGTTGCTCATAGTTCAGTCTCTCCTCTCGATTTATATTTTTTTTGTTTGTGCTAAGCGATGAACGGCCGGCGCGACAGAATAAACATTTTCAATTGATAAGCAAAACACCTCATCACTGAACTTGACAACCGCTCATATGAGGAATATAATGAGTCAAAATAAGTCAGGAGGTGACTCATGCGACAAATCACTTTACGCGGGATGGATC
>JBAVYC010000065.1:0-24047 GCA_049698595.1 Desulfobacterales bacterium
CACTTACAACGCGTTCAAAATCCTCGGACTTGCATTTTGGACAACTGAGTTCCACTTGATCATCCTGGTTCATCGACAGAAATTCAAAACATTCATTACATTTTAAGCATCTGAATTCATAAATCGGCATGTTGTGTTTCCTTTAGCTAATGATTGAATATTCAATAGTCAATTCCCCGATAAATCGGGATTTACGCTTCGCTCCAACCGGTTTGTCCAGATTAAGTTTAACCTACTAATATTATTTACCTGGCAACGGATTGTCAAGGAATTGATAAATCAGCCGGCAATCCATCAAAAAAAAGATGACAGGCCTTAATATGAGACTTAGAATTTACCTAACTTGAGTGATTCTTTAATTAGCGGTAATATGATGACTAAACGGCCTTCATCTTCCTATACCATATCCTGGATTCAGCAGCTTTCCGAGCTGGATCGTGACGCCTGGGATGCTTTGGCAAAGCCTCTGTCGACACCATTCCTCGAATGGGACTGGCTGCGGCTCATGGAAATATCTGGAAGTGCCTCCGCTAAAGCAGGCTGGTTGCCGCATCATCTGGCAGTGTGGTCCGGGGAAAACTTGGTCGCAGCGGCCCCCTTGTATGTCAAAGGCCACAGTGCCGGCGAGTTTGTGTTTGACCAGGTGTGGGCGGACGTTGCCGGACGTATGGGAATTAAATATTATCCCAAGCTGGTGGGCATGAGTCCATTTACACCAATGACCGGATATCGCTTTTTGATCGCGGCCGGTGAAGACGAGCTGGAATTAACAGCGCTAATGGTGGCTGAAATCGATCGATTGTGCCGTCGCTATAGCTTGTCGGGCAGCAGCTTTCTTTTTGTTGATCCCCAATGGCACCGAGATATGCTCAACCATGGTTTTTGCGGCTGGCGGCATCAAAGTTATGCCTGGGAGAACCAAGGCTATAAATCCTTTGATGATTACCTCTCGGTTTTTAATTCAAACCAGCGACGCAATATCAAACGGGAACGTAAGGCGTTGGAGACTCAGGGAATTTTTGTAAAAACATTTACCGGCAAGGATATCCCTCACAATTTTTTTTCTCTGATGTATTCTTATTATGAACGGACCAATGACAAATTCGGCCCTTGGGGGTGCAAGTATCTGACAAAGTCTTTTTTTGAGGGATTATATCATTCCTACGGCCATCGGTTACTGTTTATGGCGGCCTTTGCGGAGGCCGATCCATCGTTCCCATTGGGGATATCTCTGTTGGTGACAAAAGGAGATCAATTATACGGTCGCTACTGGGGTTGTGCCAGACAGGTGAGTTCGCTTCACTTTAACGCCTGCTATTATGCGCCGATCGAATGGGCCATCGCAAACGGAATTTCTCGCTTCGATCCGGGCGCCGGAGGAGCGCACAAAATCCGGCGCGGATTTACGGCAATTTCCAACTATAGCCTGCACCATTTCTACGATCCCGCCCTGCTGCACATCATGCAAACCCACCTTGACGAAATCAACCGGCTGGAACAGGAGCAAATCGATGCTCTTAACCACGAGCTGCCATTTGCGCAACATCTAAAAAATTAATCCAACCCTGAATCTTGAACGCTAAACTTTTGAGCTTCACTTTTTGAGTCTTTCTGCGATAAATTCATGAAACTGCTCTGACAGCTCTCGATTCCAATACCCAATAACACCGGTTCGGACAGATACTTCCGTCCAATCTTCACTTGAGATTGAAACGCTAATGGTCTGCGAAGAACCGTTTTTTCTTTCGCTTCGTATCGTTGTCTTCTCGCCGTCGGTGGTCTTTTCCAGAATCGGTTGATCGAGGTCGGTTAATATGCTCAAACATACGTTTAGGGTCTTGTCAAATTTAGCATTGTAGGGTCTTTTGAGATCTCCATTCAGGTAGGTGTAAGTTCCAGCACCCACCCCGGCTCCGATAATTACGACAGCGCAGCCGATCCAAAGCCAAAAACAAAATATAATGAAGAGGGCAGCAAATTTTCTGGTCATTATTTACCTTTCTAGTTGGGTGTCCGTTCAGAAATGCGATAATTTCTGCAAGTCTCAGGAAGTCGACCCGCCACGGTTCGAGTGGCGTCAAAACCGCAACAAATAGCCGTTCCCTGCTAAGCACCGGTTAGGGGATTCCTCTTAAATCCGGCGGCTCCGGCGTCACTACGACAACATAGTTGTCCTTTTCTATTTTAACCGTCGTCTGGTACCTGGAAGAATACCAGATGCCAACCCGGTTGCCGTCCTGGTCCAATATCCAGGCGCCACGGGGCTCGAGACTGTACACATGTTCCATCCGGTAGATCAGTTGATTCAACAGGGTCGGATTCAGTTGTATGGCTTTCCAGCGACTGGAACGAAGCCTGTATTTGCTGCCAATGCCGATAATGCCATAGGGAATTCGTTGAAACCCGCTGAAGTAATACTGATGGTCCGAAAGTATCTGTTGGTTTTGAAACACCTGGGTGACCTCATGACTGCTTTGAAGGCGACCATGGGTCGAGGAACCGCATCCGGATAATACCGCCATCATAAGCGCCAGGACCATATTTAAAAACAGAAACCGGCCCTTTGTTCCGGCGACAATTAAATTATTCTTAAACATAATATTTCTCCGTTGGTTCAGGTAATTGCTATTCTGAAAAGGGGTAAGAGCCCATTTATGACCGCAATAGGTTTACCGATGCATTCAATCCGAGCAATAGTATATTAGTAGCATGGTTACCGCAGGTGTCAAGGGAATTGGTCGGGCAAGAACCGGAATTATCAGTACCTTATGAATTATTTTGGCGCATTTTATGGCAAACTAATTGTGTTGGAAAATTTCGTTATTTACAAATGGTTGAATATCCAACAGTCAATTCCGGTGAATCCGGGTTTGGGAGCCCCGAGAAAATCACCTATTTTCCCGCCCTGCAGCAGGATAGAAATCCCGAACCCTTTTATTGACACATCAGACGGCAATGCTTACAATTCTTCAAATTTCGCATGCAGCGTAAATCTTGCAATTCCCAAAAAAGGTCGACGAACTTCATGGAAAAAAAACCACTGGAAAAATCGTTACTGCCCACAATGACGAAATTCGGTAAATGGGTTGTCTTAACTCTGCTGGCATTTATACTCATCTGGCCGCTTTCGATAGGGTTGTATTGGACGGTTTATAAAGGCTACACCCTTTTGGATCCGACCCGCTTTCCCGATCTGGACCCAAATATCACCGCTCTGCTGCAAAAAACGACATCGGATTCCACCTCAGCCCAAAAAGGCGCCGCGCTTTCCGCCGCCATCAGAAACCGGTTGGAACAGGAGATGGACTCCACCTTTGGCTGGTCGATCAATGATCTGATCGTTTCTCCCACCAGCTGGCTGGACAACCGGGCCAACCGGCAGCGCGGGACCATCTTTGCCACCCGGATGATGGTTAACTTTTTTTCCACCACTCTGGCCAAATATGGCCAAGTGGACAAGGAAAACGAATACTTAATGGAGGCCCGCGAAAAACATTTTGCCTTCACCTCCGACAAATGGTGGTTTCCATCCAGCGAAAGTCAATATGAAAAGGGCATCTCCCTGCTCAAACAGTACGAGTCTGAACTTCTCAAGGAAAATTCGGAAGCGGTTTTCAACTTACGTACGGATGATATGCAGAGCATGCTTGAATTTATTATCAGCAAGCAGTTTTTAGATCAGCCCCTGGGACTTCTGGTACAGTCTAATGATGATGTCCCCTACACTGAACTGGACGATCGGATTTATTACACCCAGGGCATCATATTGGTGCTCAGAGATGTGTTGCAGACGTTTATCCATCTATATCCGGAAGTCGCAGAGAAAGGTGGGCAGGAAAATATCAACATTGCGCTAAAAGATATGAACCAGGTCTGCACCTTTGATCCATTGATTGTTTTAAGGGGCGATCATGATTCTATTACGGCCGATCATCGGGGGAAAATGGCCAGATATCTGATTGCCATAAGAGAACGTATCAATGATCTGACCCAATCCATCAAGAGCTGATTATTTAGGAAGTGCTCTAAAACCCTGAACCGTGAACGTTGAACCGCTCAACCTATGAATTTCAAAAAGAGCCCTGCCCGGTCCGGGCGATAATTTCTTCCTGGTGATGTTTGTCCAAATCGATGAAATAGTCGCTGTACCCCGCGACCCGAACCAGCAGGTCCCGGTAATCATCCGGTGCGGCCTGGGCATCTCGCAGGGTTTGTGAATCGACGATATTAAACTGGATGTGATGGCCATTGAGTCTGAAGTAGGCTCGTATGAGGTGGGCAAGTTTTTCAATGCCCCCTTCCCCCTCCAGAACATCGGGTAAAAATCTCTGATTGAGCAGCGTGCCGCCGGATTTGATCTGATCCATTTTGCCCAGTGATTTTATCACGGCTGTCGGGCCTTTGCGGTCAGCACCATGGGAGGGAGAAGTGCCGTCGGATATGGGCATTGCGGCCATTCGGCCGTTGGCCGAAGCCCCCAGTTTTTTACCGAAGTAAATGTGGCAGGTGGTGGACAACATATTTAAATGATAGGCGGTGCCCTTGGTATTGGGTTTCCCGTCAATGGCCCCATACAGGGAGCTGAAAACCCGCTGCATAATCGAATCCGCATAGTCATCATCGTTGCCATAGAAGGGTGTTTTGTTAAAAAGGCGCAGTCTCAGTGTTTCCTGACCTTTAAAATTTTTCCCCAGTGCTTCCAGCAACTGTTCCATGGTGATTTCTTTTTCTTCGAACACGTGTTTCTTTATGGCGGCCAGGCTGTCGGTAATGGTGCCGATGCCGCAGCACTGGATGTAATTGGTGTTGTACCGTGGGCCGGCGTTGTAATAATCTTTCCCCTTGGCAATGCAGTCCTTAATTACCACCGAAAGAAAAGGCGCGGGCGCGTAGGTTGCAAAGATACGCTCGATGTAATTGTTAACCCTGATTTTCAAATCCACAATATATTGAAGCTGTCGATCAAAGGCATGGTAGAGCTCATCAAAATTTTCAAATCCCGCTGGGTTTCCGGTACGCGGTCCGATCTTCTTGGCGGTCATGGGATCGGTCCCGTCGTTCAGCGCCAGTTCGAGAATTTTGGGGATATTGAGATATCCGGTTAAGATATAGGCTTCCTTACCGAAGCAGCCGGTTTCGATACAACCGCTGCAGCCGCCCTGGCGGGCATCTTCCAGCGTTTTACCGGTTCGCATCTGCTCCATGATAACCTCATCGGTGTTGAACACCGAAGGGTACCCGTATCCTTTTCGAATCACCTTGCAAGCCGCTTTCAAAAACCGGTTGGGGGTTTTGTGACTGATCTGAACATTGGCCTGGGGTTGGAGAAGATGAATTTCGTCGATGACTTCCAGCATGATGTAGGAGACATCATTGACGCCGTCGGCACCATCCCGGGTCAAACCGCCGATGTTGATGTTGGTAAAATCATTGTAAGTGCCGCTTTCCAGGGCGGTAACACCGACCTTGGGAGGAGCGGGCTGGTTGTTGACCTTGACCCAGAAACACCCGATGAGTTCTTTGGCTCTCTCGCGGTCCAGGGATTCATCTGCCAGGCCCTTTCGATAGAAAGGATAAAGATGTTGATCCAGACGCCCCGGGCTCATGGCATCCCATCCGTTTAATTCGGTGATGGTTCCCAGATGTACGAACCAGTACATCTGGATAGCTTCCCATAAATCCCGCGGCGCACAGGCCGGCACCCGACGACAGGTTGCAGCTATCCGCTCGAGCTCTGTTTTTCTTTGGGGATCGGATTCAGCGGTCGCCATTTTTTCCGCCAGCGCGGCATGCCGTTCGGCAAAAATAATGGCGGCATCGCAGGAAATGTCCATGGCTCTCAGCTCTTCGGCTTTATCGACCGCAGCGGGATCGCTCAAGTAGTCAAGCGCCGCCAGATGTTCGGCAATCTGAGCCTTGAAATCCAGCATACCCGTTTTATAAATAGTACCGTCTAAGGTGGTGTGTCCGGGGGCGCGCTGCTCCATAAACTCGGTAAACATACCGGCTGAATAAGCCGCCCGCCACTGAGATGGAATGTGACTGAATACTCTGTCTCGCAGGGTTCGGCCTTGCCAGTAGGGGATGACCTCTTCTTCATAAAGCTTGATATCTTCATCGGAAACTGCATAACGGGTCATTTTTCTGGAATTTAAGGTCTCAAGATCCTGCACCGAGTGGCAATTGAGCTCCGGGAATGTGGATACCGCTTTGGGGCAAGGGCCCCGTTCCCCCACAATCAGCTCGTCATTGCCGATATAGATGGTCTTTTTTTGACAGATATTTTTAAAATTCAAGGCCCTGAGCACCGGTATGGAATATTTGCCGTAGTTTTTTTTATAAAACTGAGTCACCAGCACGGCACGTTCCACCGAAATGCCGGGTTGGGCCTCAAAACTTTCTTGTCGAAGTCTGGCTACTCTCGGGGTCACTGATTCAGCCTCCTATGTTAACCTGTAAATCGTATTTCTCCAGTTGCCTGACGATGGACTCAAGATCGTCCCGCGCCGGCCGCTCGATGTCCGCGATGTCATATGGCAGGCCGAGATTTTTGTATTTGGCCTCGGCTATATGGTGATACGTTAAAATATTCACCTGGTCGACACCGGCAAGAGAGGATAGAAAAGCGCCGGTCCGCTCGATATTTTCTCTGTCATTGTTAATTCCGGGGATCACCGGCAGCCGTATGATGATCCTGGCCCCCTGACGGCTCAGGCACTTGAGGTTGGTCAGAATCATTTCATTGGACACTCCCGTGTATCTGTAATGTTTTTCAGGATCCATGTGCTTTAAATCATAAAGGAAAAGCTCCACGTGGGTTGCGATTTTCAGCAGGGTTCGGGTATCGGCGTAGCCGCAGGTATCAACCGCACGGTGCAGGTCCAGATCACCGCAAGCTTTCAAAAGTTCCATTAGAAAAGACGGTTGCATCAATGGCTCTCCGCCGGAAAAGGTAACTCCCCCGCTGGATTCATCATAAAATAGCGTGTCTTTGCTAATTTCAGCCACAACATCTTCAACCGACATGGTTTTCCCAATAAATTCAACTGCCTCCGCAGGACATACCCGCGCACAGGTTTTACAATAAACGCAGTTGTCAGCTTCCCATTTCAGTTTGTTTTCAGCAGCGCTAATCGCATCGTTCAAACAAGCTCCTACACATTCCATACAGCCGATGCAGCGCTCCTCACGATACAGGCGCTGGCTTGCTCCGCTGATACTCTCCGGGTTGTGGCACCAACGGCATGACAGGGGACAGCCCTTAAAAAAAACGGTGGTTCGGATGCCCGGTCCATCGTGGATGGCATATTTTTTTATGTCAAAAATTTTTCCGGACTGCATATTGTAATCGCTTCGGCGTTCATGGGTTTAAGGTTCCAATCTAGTCCCTGGACTGGATATGCGATGCGCATTCTCGAGAAAAGTGTCTGCTTCGACAGGACTAAACCAAAATTTAGCGTTAAATTGCCAATTATTTGCGGAAATGGACATTTTTAAGCAGAACTTCGGGTCTTTGTGCCTTCTTTTCCCTTAACCCTGAACGTTGAACCCTGAACCTGTGAACGGTTAGAAATTGTCGATACGGTACCGTTACACGCTCGAATCCTAATAATGTAGTTCAAATCAGCCGCTGTCAATTTTATTCTATAAATCTTTTTTGATCAACGCGCAATTTCATGATAGAGACGGAACCATGGTTTGCGAAACCGGTCGTCTGTATGAGTATTGGATACGATATTTGGTTGATGCAATTTGAATCAATCTACCACCCTTGATTGGAGAATTAAATAGAATTGGAGAGCTAAATAGAATGGCAAAAATAAAACTATCTGTGGGAAACGTATCCCTTGAAGCGCAGCTGCTTGATACACCGACGGCACGCAAGATTCTCGAAACCCTTCCCCTCGAAAGCTCGGCCAACGTCTGGGGCGATGAAATCTATTTTGACATACCCCTGAGCCTGGAGCTGGAACCGGATGCCCGCGCAGACGTCGAAGTTGGCGATCTGGCATACTGGCCGGCCGGTCCGGCATTTTGTATCTTTTTTGGTCCAACCCCGGTCAGCACGGGCGACCAGCCGCGGGCATACAGCCCCGTGAACGTTTTCGGGCGTGTATCGGGAGATACCGCAAAATTCAAAACCATATCAGCCGGGGCCGTCATTAAAGTAACCCTTGTGAAATCATAAAAATGGATTTCTTTCGCTTTTTATCCTTGCATAAATTGGGATATTCCTGCATAAATTTTGTTTATATCTGAACGCAATACCCTAAAGGAGCGAAAAAAGCTCAATTAGGCGTTATTGGTTATTTGTTATACGTTATTTGAGTTTGATGATCCCTCCATTTTATAACTCTACTGTAGATGAAATATAAGAATGGATTTTATTCCTCTGATACTATTAACCAATAACGAATAACCTCCAAACGGATGGAAGTATGCAAGTTGTCACGAACACAGCCGCCTTTTCGCCCTGGGAACCCGGCATATTTAGTCTGGCAGTTTACGGCATCATGATCGCGGTATTAATTGCCGTATTGCTGTTTATCGCTTCCTGGTTAGGTGAAAAAAAACCAGGTACCGAAAAATTAAGACCCTACGAAAGTGGTGTCATTCCCACCGGTAGTGCTCGCCTGTGGTATCCGGTTCCTTTTTATCTGGTTGCCATCTTCTTTTTGATTTTCGATGTGGAGGGCGCCTATATATTTTCATGGGCCATTGCCTGGGAAAACCTGGGCTGGACAGGTTGGTTTCAGATAGTATTTTTCATCGCGGTGTTGATTCTGGGCCTTGTTTATATCTGGCAAAAAGGGGGGCTTGAGTGGGGGCCGACGGGCAAAAAAAACTAAACGAACGGTTGCTCACCAATGCGGATCTCGTCATCAATTGGTCCCGCAAATACAGCCTGTGGCCCATGTTCTTCGGGCTGTCCTGCTGTTTTGTCGAGGAAGCCACCGCCTTCACCCCCCGTTATGATATGGCCCGCTTCGGGGCTGAGGTTCTACGTGCTTCACCGCGTCAGGCGGATCTATTGATTATTGCCGGGACCGTCTTTAAAAAGATTGCACCGGTGGTGTTAAGACTATATGAACAAATGGCGGAACCCAAATGGGTAATCTCAATGGGTTCTTGCTCCAACTGCGGTGGTATGTACGATGTTTACAGTGTGGTTCAGGGCGTTGACCAAATCCTGCCGGTCGATGTTTATGTCCCGGGCTGTCCCCCACGGCCGGAGGCGGTATTGCAAGGTCTTGTCATGCTCCAGGACAAAATCACTTCTGAGGAGAAACCGATCCGCTCTATTGTTCACCTCGAAGGAGGCTCCCAGGGCACTCAAAAACCCATTCTAGTGGATGGTCAAACCAAATCACGGGATCCACGCGGCCCGGGCATGGAAGGCACGGCTATCCGCGGAACATCAGCCATTCCAACTGAATTCTGGCAAAGCCGTTCAGATCTGATGTGGACCCCACCGGCGGGCCAAATCGAATTAAATGAAAACGATAAACGCCTTGGCCAGATTCTAAAGGAAAACTTTGCCGATGCCGTACAACAGACGCCGCATACCTCGGATATGCTCACATTCCAGGTATCGACAGACCGCATAAAAGATGTATTACGTTTTCTCAAATCAGAGACAAGGCAAAAATTTCCGCGCCTGGAGGATTTGACCGTCATCGATGAGTCCGCTCGGCGCCGGCGGGAATCTTATCCGGATTTTACCCTGATATACACGCTTTTGTCTTTTGAGCCGGCCGCCCGGCTGCGACTGAAAGTGCCGTTGCACGGCAAAAATCCGGCCTGCCGCAGCGTGACGGATATCTGGCCTGCGGCCAACTGGTATGAGCGCGAAGTCTATGACCTGTTCGGGGTGCACTTTGAAGGCCACCCGAACCTGCAGCGTATTATTATGCCCCATGATTGGGAGGGCCATCCGTTAAGAAAGAGTTTCCCGGGCCGGGCGACTCAGATGTCCCCTTACACCCATGCCGACGCGCAAAAAAACCAGCCGCTGGATGGGGGTGTTTATGTTGACAAGGCGAGCAAAGAACGCAAGCTCGTGTTGAATATCGGTCCTCATCATGTCAGCACTCACGGATTGATTCGCTATATAGCGGCTCTAGATGGTGAAGAGATTACCGACCTTAAAATGGATATCGGCTATCACCACCGCGGGGTAGAAAAAATCGGCGAGCGGCAAACCTGGCACCAGTTTATCCCCTATACGGATCGCGTCGATTACCTGGCCGGTGCTGCCAACAACCTTCCCTATGTTATGGCGGTGGAAAACCTGGCGGCGATTACGATACCCGAACGGGCCCAGGTCATCCGGGTGATGCTCAGCGAACTTTTCCGGCTGAGCAATCATCTGGTGTGGTTTGGCACCTATGCTCATGATATCGGCGCCATGGCGCCCAATTTTTATGTGTTTCGCGAACGTGAGATGATAATGGATATTGTGGAGCTTATCACCGGCGGGCGACTGCATCCTTCGTGGTTCCGACTGGGCGGGGTGGCCGCCGACCTGCCGGATGGCTGGAAAGCGGCGGTGGACGAATTTGTCAAAATATTTCCCCGGCGACTTGACGAATATGAAGCTTTAATCCGCAAAAACCCCATTTTCAAGGCGCGAACCCAGGGAATCGGCCGACTTACACTTAAAGATGCCATGGAGTGGGGCGTAACCGGACCCAATTTAAGGGCCTGTGGGCTGCAATGGGATTTGCGCAAAGCGTTTCCATATTGCGGTTATGAAAATTTTGATTTTGAGGTGCCCACGGCCACGGAAGGAGATTGTTATGCCCGCTATCTGGTGCGGGTAGAAGAAATGCGCCAGAGTCTGGGGATTATCAAGCAAGCCGCTGACAACATGCCTTCCGGGCGCTGCATCACCGATGATTACCGTTACGTTATTCCAAAACGCAAGGACATGCTGGAAGATATTGAAAGCCTGATTCATCATTTCGTCAACGTTACCCGCGGTCCCAAGATTCCCGCCGGCGAGTCATATGCCGCCTGTGAAATTCCAAGGGGTGAGCAGGGGTATTATGTGGTCAGTGACGGCCTCGGGTACTCTTATCGCACACGCATTCGGGGACCCGGGTTTGCCAACGTGCAGACGATGCCGCTGATGGCGGTGGGAGAAACCATCGCCGATTTGATTGCGATTATCGGTTCATTTGACTATATTTTACCGGATATCGACCGTTGAAACGAAGTTGGAATGTGGAAGTCGGAAGCTGGAATTTGGATTGAAGGTTGTTCAGCAAATTGGTTATAGATTCTATGATTCCCGATGAACTTAAAGAATCCTTACTAAAACAAATTGATCACGTTGAGCATCCCCGGGAGCTGGCGGTGGATGTCATGTTTGCAATCCAGGATTATTATGGCTACCTGACGGACGAGGGCGTGGCAGAAACCGCGCACCTCCTGAAAATGTCAGCGTTGGAAGTGGAGCAGCTGGCCACATTTTATACCTTTATTTATCGGGAGCCGGTTGGAAAATATGTGATCCATGTTTGTGACAGCGTGGTGTGCTGGATGGACGGCTATGAATCAATCAAAGACTATCTGTGTAAAACTCTGAAAATCCAGGCCGCAGAAACAACACCGGATGGATTGTTTACGCTGCTGCCGGTCTGTTGTGTCGGGTATTGCGATCGGTCGCCTGCGATGCTGATCAATAAAAAAGCTTACGGCAACCTGACAACGGAAAAGATCGACGGCATACTGGAAAAACTAAGGACAAAAGCAAACGGGTCCGGATAATTCCAATTAGATTGGTAAATATGAGAAATTCGAAATCAGAATATCGAAATTCGAAACAATTCTCTAATTTCTAAAATTCTAATGACCAAAACATCCTATTGGCAGCTAATTTAATAGCATATGTCTACTGATTACCCTCAGGTTCTCTTGCAAAATCGCCAGCCGGACCGGATTGCCACGCTGGCAGAATACCGGCAAAGCGGTGGCTACCGGGCACTGGCTGATGTGCTCAGAGACTACTCTTACAAAGATGTTCGGCAAACGATTATGGATGCCGGTTTACTCGGCCGGGGTGGGGCTGCGTTTCCGGCCGGTATGAAGCTGATGTCGGTAGCCGAGGATGCACCCTTTCCACGCTATATCATTTGCAATGCCGATGAAATGGAACCCGGTACTTTTAAAGACCGTGTGCTGATCCACGCCGATCCGCACCAGATTATCGAAGGCATCATCATTGCGGGTTATGCGGCATTGGCGGAAAAAGGCATTGTTTTTATCCGGCCGGAGTACGAAAATGGGGCCAGGATTCTGGAAAGAGAAATTGCGCTTGCTAAAAATGAAGGTTTCCTGGGCCAAAACATCCAGGGCAGCAATTACTCCCTGGATATTGTCGTCCATCGCAGCGCAGGCCGTTACATTTGCGGCGAAGTCACCGCTCAGCTGAACGCGCTGATGGGAAAACGACCCAATCCTCAGCAGCCGCCGCCGTATCCGACGGCCAAAGGGCTGTGGGGCAAGCCCACCGTGCTCTCGAATGTTGAGACTTTTGCCTGTATACCTCATATTATCCGTAATGGTGAGAAGTGGTTTAAAGACCTTGCTTTGTCCGAAACCGGGGCCGGCACGAAGGTCTTTTGTATCAGTGGCAAGGTCAATCGACCGGGATGTTATGAACTGCCCATGGGGGTCCGCTTGAGCGAAATCATCGAAGAACATGCCGGTGGTATGCGCGACGGCGCAGAGTTTAAAGCGTGTCTGCCCGGCGGCGCCTCCACCTGCTTTTTGCCCAAAGAGCACTATGATGTTGAAATGGATTTTCAATCACTGCGCGATATCGGCAACCGGCTCGGCACCGGCGCCATCATGGTATTCGATCATAAAACCTGTCTGGTCGGAGCCAGCGTAAATTTAATTGAGTTTTTCGCGCGCGAATCCTGCGGCTGGTGCACGCCCTGTCGGGAAGGGCTGCCCTACATTCTGGATCTGCTGAAGCGGATTGAACGCGGTGAAGGTAAAGAATCATATATCTCCATGCTCGAACGCATGTGCAAGCATCTGTGGAATGCGTATTGTGCTTTCGCGCCCGGGGCGGTATCGCCGGTTGAAAGCTTGCTGAAATATTTTAGAGATGAAATATTGGAACACATAAGCCTTAAGAAGTGCCCGTTTGAATAAACACCAGACCCCGTTGAATAGTTTACTGGTTGAATGGCTGATTAGGAAAATCATTGTCATAATTTCAGAATGTTACGATTATTGAAAGATTATTTAAACATGAAGTATCCGATTATTTGTAAAATATGGGATAAATCCATATTTACAACCACTTAACTAATCAACCAATCAACGATATCTGAAACATAGCCAATTAAATGCCCAAAATTGTCATTGATGACCAGGAAATAGAGGTTTCACCCGGGACCAAGGTAATTGAGGCCGCCGCACAGCTAGGCATCATGATTCCCCGGTTTTGCTATCATCCGGCCTTGGGATCGGTGGGTGCTTGTCGGGTGTGTGCCGTTAAATTTTTGCAGGGGCCTGTTAAAGGGGTGCAGATGAGCTGCATGATCGAGGCCCAGGACGAGATGGTGGTGTCCACCACAGACAAAGAAGCGCTGGACTTTCGCAAACATGTCATTGAATGGCTGATGCTCAACCACCCCCATGACTGCCCGGTTTGCGACGAGGGTGGCCACTGTTTGCTCCAGGACATGACGGTCTCCGGCGGACATGGAATCAGAAGATACCCCGGTAACAAGCGCACGTATCCGGATCAGTATCTCGGTCCTTTGGTTCAGCATGAGATGAATCGTTGTATTCACTGTTACCGATGCGCTAGATACTACCAGGAATTCACCGGCTACCGCGACCTGGGGGTTATGCGCAATGCCAGTCACACCTATTTCGGACGCTTTCAAGAGGGTATCCTGGAAAGCCCTTTCACCGGAAACCTCAGCGATATCTGTCCCACCGGAGTTTATACGGATAAGCCGTCGCGGTTTTTCGGCCGGCGTTGGGACTACCAGCGCAGCCCTTCCGTGTGCATCAATTGCTGCCTGGGGTGCCACACTGTTGCGAGCGTCCGCTACCGTGAAGTCAAGCGGCAGGAAGCCCGATTTAGCAAGGACGTCAATGGTCACTTCATCTGCGATCGTGGACGCTATGGTTTTTTTTATGCCAATCTCGAATCCAGACCGCGATCGGCAAGGGTAGACGGCCAGGAGGTTTCAGGAGACCAGGCCGTGCAGGCCGCCAAAAACAAACTGGCCCAAATCAGCCGGGAAGCGGGACCCTCGGCGGTTGCCGCCGCGGGTTCGCCACGGAGCAGTTTGGAGACACAGGCCATGCTAAAACATCTTTGCCGGATCAACGGCTGGGTTAATCCTGTGTTTTTTATGGACCCGGCGCTCACAACCCGGGTTAAAACATCGATCGCCAGACTGGAATCGGAGTTGACGGTGCCATTGCGCGAGGTGGAAAAAGCGGACTATATTCTGGCAGTCGGGGCGGATCCGATCAACGAGGCACCCATGCTGGCACTGGCAATGCGACAGGCCTGGAGAAACGGGGCCGGTGTGGCGGTGCTGGATCCCCGGCCGGTATCTATGCCGCTGGATTTTGTGCACCTGCCCGTTGCATTAGATGATTTGAGTTTTCATATCGTATCGTTCATAAAGGGCTCGGTGGATCGCGATATCGCCACAATGCTGGGGAATAAGGCTGGTGAATTCTATGATGCCGCAGCAACCGACCATTTGAGTACCAACTCCCGGGACGAGCTGATCTCTGGGGTGATCCACGATCTGCGAATGAGTAAACGGCCGGTGGTTGTATGCGGCACCGACATCGTGCCCCATCCGGTACCCGGTCTCGCAGCAGATTTTGTGCTGCTGTTACAGGCAGCGGGGAAAAAGGCCGGCTTGTTTTACCAGTTACCCGGAGCCAATGCGTTTGGTGCCGGACTTCTTTCTGATCAACGGGGATCTTTTTTGCAGATAATTGAAGGTATTGAAAACGGTGCCATCAAATCTCTGATACTAACCGAATGCGATCCTTTTCACCGCTTTGCAGATCGAAAGCGCCTGGAGCATGCGCTCAACCGTCTCGATTTGCTGATCGTCATGGATTACATCGATTCCGAAGCTGCCCAAAAAGCCCATATTTTTTTACCGGCGGCAACCCTGTATGAATCCGGCGGAGTCTTCATCAACCAGGAAGGCAGAGCACAGGCCGCACCCCGGGCGTACGATGGCGGTAGGCCGATTGTCCAAAGCGGCGGCGGAGACCATCCCCCCCGAATATATGGACAAGGCATACCCGGGGCAGCGCCCAAGCCTGCCTGGATGACTCTGGCAGAGTTGACAGATGAAAAGCTGCCGCCGGACTCAGAAAAGCTGCGGGCAGACATCCGGATGCGGTTGGCTGATGATAATACCGGGTTCGCTGATTTGAAATCATTTAATGCTATTCCGGATGCAGGAATCCGTCTCGAGCTTACCGCAAAATCCGATCTCCGGTTTACCACCGACGAACTTCGACCGGTTGATAAACCTGTAGCGCCGGATACAAGTCTGGAGTTGGTTTTGGTTGATTGGACATTTGGCACCGAAGAGCTCTCGGCCCACGCCTCGTGTCTGCGGCAGCTGGAACCCGAGCCCTGTCTCATGATGCACCCCAAAGAGGCAACCGACATGGGTTTAATTGACGGGGAACGGGTCATCATCCAGTCGGACAGCGGGAACCTCGAAATAAAGCTAAGAGTCGTCGCTAACATGGCCGCCGGAGTGCTGGTCGTTCCCCGACACCGGAAGATTTCCTGGCAAATTTTTGAAACCGGCATGATAAGCATCGGCCGAGAACAAATCAAAAAAGTGGCGTAGGATCGGGGACAAAATAAATTGAACAACGTTTTTTACAACAAACAACGGACCACAAACTACTAGCTTTTTACTATGGATTGGCTGATCGGCTTCATACTTTTGGTTATTAAACTGGGTCTCGTCCTGATAGGGCTGCTTCTGGTAGCCGCCTATTTGGTGCTGGTAGAGCGCAAGTTTCTGGCGAGACTGCAAATTCGTTATGGTCCTAATCGGGCCGGAAAATTTGGACTGCTGCAGCCCATCGCCGACGCGATTAAGATGATGGTCAAAGAGGACCTCGTCCCTGCGGCAGCCGACCGTATGATATTTTTGCTGGCCCCGGCGGTGGTGGCATTCACCGCCCTCTTGATGTTTGCCGTTGTCCCGTTTGGCAGCGATCTGATGCTGGGGGGCAAAAAAATTCCCATGGTAATTTCAGATCTCAATGTCGGGCTTCTCCTGGTATTTGCGCTGTCCTCTTTGGGAGTTTACGGCGTTGCCCTGGGCGGCTGGGCCTCCAATTCAAAGTATAGCCTTTTGGGCGGTATCAGGGGTGCAGCCCAGATGATCAGCTATGAGCTTTCATTGGGCCTGTCGCTGGTGCCGATTGCCATGCTGGCCCGCTCTTTCAGCCTGGTGGATATTGTCAATGCGCAAGCTGATTATCCCTTTATTCTGGTGGCGCCGGTATCGTTTTTAATTTTTATCATCAGTGCCATGGCAGAGAGCAAACGCATTCCTTTCGATCTTCCGGAGGCTGAAAACGAACTGGGAGCGGGTTATCATACGGAATACAGCGGCATGCGCTTCGGGCTTTTCTTTTTAGGTGAGTATGTGCACATGCAGGTGCTGGGCGCATTGACCGCCGTTTTTTTTCTGGGTGGCTGGCGCGGTCCCTTGCTGCCGCCGGTGGTCTGGCTGTTTTTAAAAATCATTCTGATCGCTTTGGTGATGATCTGGATTCGCGGCACCCTGCCGCGGCTGCGCTATGATCAGCTGATGGCACTGGGCTGGAAGGTTTTGATTCCTGCTTCTCTCATCAATATTGTGGTAACGGGGGCAATTCTGCTGATATAGGTTATTCGTCTTATGACAGAGGCAATTGAAGCGTTAAAAGCATTAGCAAGCGGGTTTGCGACTACATTTGTGCATCTTTTTCGCAAACCTATTACCGAAGAATACCCGGAGTACAAGCGGCCCTTGCCGGTGCGCACCCGGGCTCGGATCATTTTAACCCGCGACCCTGACGGCAATGAACGTTGTGTGGCTTGTTATCTTTGTTCGGCCGCCTGTCCGGTGAGTTGCATATCCATGCAGTCGACCCAGAAAGAAAACGGGCGCAGGTATGCGGCCTGGTTTCGGATAAACTTTGCACGCTGTATTTATTGTGGTCTTTGCGAAGAAGCCTGTCCGACCTCAGCCATCCAGCTAACACCGCTATTTGAAACCTGCGAGCGGGATATTTTAAAACTTGTCTATGAAAAAGAGGATCTCCTGGTGGATCACGGCGGCAAGGATAAGGACTATTGCTTCTACAAGTATGCAGGCATGGCAACCGATGTCGGCGATAAAGGGGAGCATATTAAGGAGGAAAAACCGGTTAATATAAAAAGTAATATGCCATGACCATTTATTCGATTATTTTCTATCTTCTGGCTATTTTAATTCTGATCACCACCGGATTGGCCATCACCCGGCGCAATTTGGTGCATGCGGTGATTTATCTGATTTTTTCCTTTTTCGGCAGCGCCATGCTGTTTTATCTTTTCGGCGCCCCATTCCTGGCCGTTCTGGAGGTGATTATTTATGCCGGGGCGATCATGGTCTTATTTTTATTTGTCGTCATTATGATGAAATCGGATTCCGGCCAAGAGCGCTTATTTGCTTTACGCCAGTGGCTACCGGTTGCAGTTTTCGGGCTTGTCTACATTGCCATCGGCATGGGTATCGTCACGACCGATCCGAACAGCCGAATTACCTTGAAAACAGCCCGGGCAGCACCCAGGGTGTTTGGACAGTTCATTTTTGAGAATCACTGGCTTTCCATCGAAATCGTATCCTTATTGCTGCTGGTAACGCTGGCCGGCGCCCTCATAATGGGAAGGCGGTCTAAAAGACCCTCAGCCAAAGAAACCCTTGATGGTGAATTATGATTGTTCCCTTTGGTCATGTTCTCATACTGGCGGGACTGCTCTTTTTGATGGGGATACTGTGTGTGGTGGCACGCCGCAGCCTGGTTATGATTCTATTGGGCGTGGAAATCATGCTGAATGCCGTTGCCATCATATTGGTTGGTTCGTCCCTTCTCTGGCAGAGTCTGGAAGGCCAGGCCATCGTGCTGTTTGTTTTTGCCATCGCCGCTGCTGAAGTTTCCATAGGATTGGCACTGATTGTATGGGCCTATCGACGAACCGGATCGCTGGATCCAGCTGACTATAATATTCTTAAGTAATAAGGAGCACTTTAAGGAGCTGCGACCTTACTGGCGTCAAGAAAAGATATTTTTTCCTGATTTCAGACCTTGTTGAATAGTTTACTGGTTGAATGGCTGATTAGTTAAATTATAGTCATAATTTCAGAATGTTACGATTGTTGATACATGAAGTGTCCAATTATTTTGCAAATATGGGATAAAGCCATATTTACAACCACTTAACCTATCAACCAATCAACGATATCTGTATTTACGAGAACCAAAATGAGTGATGCCTTAATCCAGGATTCAACGCTGATGGCCACTGTGCTGACAACACTGCTGCCGTTTGTGGCATTTATGGCGATCATGGTTTTCACCAGAGCCAATCCCCGGCTTTCCGCCGGTTTATCAATTGCCGCCGTTGCGATCTCCTTTGTTGGGGCAATTTCTTTACTTTTTTTAGGCTGGCATCTGGAAGCTCCGGTCCAGCACCTGACCCGCTGGCTGGTGTCCGGCGACATCAACGTTCCCTTTGGTTTTCTTCTTGATCAAACAAGCCTGCTCATGCTCGCCGTGGTCGCGTCCATCTGTTTATTAGTTCAAGTGTATTCCCTGGGCTATATGGCCGGCGATGTCGGATTTTCAAGGTACTACGCGTTCATGTCCCTTTTTGCCTGGGCGATGATGAACTTGACTGTATCACTCACCATGCTTCAGTTCTACATCTTCTGGGAGTTGGTAGGTCTATCTTCTTATCTGCTAATCGGTTTCTGGTATAAAAAATTCAGTGCCACCGAAGCCGGCAAAAAAGCGTTTGTGATGACCCGTTTTGGGGACGTGGCATTTTTCCTGGGGTTGCTGCTGGTGCTGACTCACCTGGGCAATTTAAGTATTCTGGAAATCAACGACCCGCAAGTGGCGGTGGGGATGCCACCGGCCCTCATCACTTTTGCTTCTCTTTTGATTTTTGGCGGCATCATCGGTAAAAGCGCTCAATTTCCGCTGATGACCTGGCTGCCGGACGCCATGGAAGGACCGACGCCGGTCAGCGCCTTGCTGCACTCGGCCACTATGGTGGCGGCCGGTGTTTTTCTGTTTGCCCGCCTGTTTCCGTTTTTCAGTCATTCAGCCACCGCCATGGCCGTGTTTCTTTTCATCGGCACCATCAGTATGCTGCTGGCATCCACCATGGCCATGGTGAGCCGGGATATCAAACAGGTCTGGGCCTACTCCACCATCAGTCAACTGGGCTTTATGATCATGGGATTGGCCGCCGGCAGCTATTTTGCCGGAATGTTCCACCTCACCACGCATGCCGCGTTCAAAGCGTTGTTGTTTCTTTGCGCCGGGGTTTTCATCCACGCCTTCGACAGCAACGACGTATTCGAGATCAGCCGCCGGGGTGGACGACGGTTAAAAATCCCGCTGATTTGTACTGTCATCGCCGTGGCGGCTCTGGCCGGGTTACCGCCTTTTTCCGGCTTTTTCAGTAAGGAGGTGATCCTCGCTGCTCTGGCTGATTTGAAAAATCCCCTGTGGCTGGCGGCCGGCCTGCTGGGTGCCTTTTTAACCGCTTATTATGCCTTTCGGCTGATATTTATCATTATTTTCCCAAAAGAAGGTGAACCAAAAGAATCTAAAACTGAGCCGAATACCGCTCACGGACATGACCAAGGACAGAGCCACTACTGGTTAATGGGCTGGCCGCTGATCATCCTGGCGGCTGCTACGGTGCTGCTGGGCTTTTTTCAGGGATCTCTGGAAGAATTTTTTAAAGGGCTGAAATTCGTAAGCCCGGGCCAAGCCGGCCACCATACCTGGCTGCCGTTTGTGGCGTTGGGCTCGGCGACCATCGGGGTGGTCCTTGCCTGGCTCGAATTCGGTCGCCGCGGGGCGGAGCAAGTGGGATTTGTTGAAAAAATTGCGCCTTTGAATACGTTGTTTTCAGAGCGTTGGTACATCGATCGTTTTTACCGGCGATTTCTGGATGTCGTCATCTACGGGGGGATATCCAATCTGTGTACCCAAAATGATAACCGGGTAATCGACGGGGGAGTAGACGGATTGAGCCGGGGAACGGTCGAAACCGGCCGGTTTGTCTCCTTTTTACACCAGGGAATGATTCAGTACCGGCTCTTGGCAATCTTTGTGGTCATCGTCATGCTGGTACTGTACTTTTTCTTTTAAGCATTTGTAGTAATTATGGAATATGCCAGTTTCCCATATCTTACCGCCATATTGCTGAGCTGTGTGACGGGTCTTGTCGTGATCCTGATTCTTCCAGGAGAACGCAAAGCCCAGATCAAATGGGTCAGTGCCGTTTTTTCCGGCATTACCCTGATCCTCTCACTGTATCTGTTCTTTGCTTACGATAAGAGCCAGGGTGGGCTGCAGTTCGTTGAAAACATCCCGTGGGTCGAGTCCCTCGGCATAACATACTTCAATGCCGCCGATGGCTTCAACCTGCCCATGCTGCTGTTGACCGGCATTGTGTTTTTTACCGGTGTGTTGACCATGTGGGAGCTGGACTACCGCGTCAAAGAGTTCTATGCTTTTTATTTTGTTATGGTCACCGCGGTCTTCGGTCTTTTTATGAGTATGGATCTTTTCTTCATATTCATCTGGTATGATGTTTCCCTTTTTCCCATGTACCTGCTTATCGTTGTCTGGGGCACAACGCGCAAAGAATACGGTGCCATGAAGTTGACCCTTTACCTGCTGGCGGGCAGCGCCCTGGTATTGCCGGCCATTATCTATCTTTATGTGCAATCCGGTTTAAACACGTTTGATGTGACCATTTTGATGCGGCCGGATACGTTTACCCCCGGGCAACAAAAATTTGCCTTCATCCTGTTATACATTGGTTTCGGCATCCTGGCCGGCGTCTGGCCCTTTCACACCTGGTCTCCGGTGGGCCATGTGGCCGCCCCGCATGCGGTGAGCATGGTGCATGCCGGGGTACTTATGAAGATCGGGGCATTCGCCGTACTGCGGGTTGCCATTTTTATTTGCCCGCAAGGCTGGCAGCACTGGGCACAGCTCATGGCCGTGCTGGCGACCATCGGTATTGTCTATGGCGCATTCGTGGGGCTGAGCCAGAAGGATCTTAAGTTTGTCATCGGATACTCCAGCGTTTCGCACATGGGGATTGTGGGGCTCGGCCTGGCCACTGTGTCCGTGGAAGGGTTAAACGGCGCCGTGTTTCAGATGTTTGGCCATGGCATTATGACGGCGTTATTCTTTTCATCAGTGGGCTATATCTATGATCGCACCCACACCAAAATTATTGCAGAACTGGGTGGATTGAGCCGCATAATGCCCGTGGCCTCGACCTATTTTATCGTCGCCGCCATGGCCAGCATGGGCATCCCTTTCCTGGCCAGTTTCTGGGGGGAATTGATGGTATTTATTGCGGCTTTCAAGGCCTATCCGGTTCGCGGTGCCCTGGCTGTATGTGCCCTGGTGGTCAGCGCCCTGTTTATGCTGCGGATGGTACAACATACCTTTTACGGCCCCAAGAATGAAAAATACGCACACTTATCGGATGTGCCCTTTGGCCTGGGCGTACCCCGGATGATTCTGCTGATTGTGCTGGTGGCATTCGGACTCTATCCGACCCTGATGTTCGACATGATCGAAACCGCATCGGTCCCGTTTATCAATGGTTTACTGCAATGAAATGGTCTCTCTTCTATCCTGAACTTTTTTATTTCGTCGGCGGTCTGGCTTTTTTGTGCCTGTCCATGTCAAAACGTTCCGATCCCCGGCGGGATTATTACACCGCCCTTGTTCTGGCAGCCCTGGGTGTCGTCGTCTGTCTGACAGCCGTCAACCGGGAAGGATTTCTGTTTTTTAACACCTACCGGGTGGATCTATTCTCCCAGGTGTTTAAAATGATGCTGTCCCTGGGGCTTTTCCTGATTATCAGCATCTGCTCAGAATTAAAAACTATTTCCCCACGGCACCACCCCGAATTTTATTTTTTGCTGTTTGTCTGCACCTTGGCCATGATGTTGCTGGTCAGCAGCGTTCACATCCTGACCATCTATGTCGCCCTGGAACTTTCCAGCTATTCCCTCTACATCCTGGTAGCCTTGAGACGCGATGAGAAGATGAGCCTGGAGGCGGGCATCAAATATTTTCTGGTGGGTATCTTTGCTTCGGCCATCATGCTCTTCGGCGTCGCATTGCTATACAGCACCACCCAGGCCACCTATGTAACGGATATGATCCGGGTTCTGCCCGGCATGCTCGCTACACCGACGGTGCTCATCGGATTGCTGCTCACGTTGTGCGGGTTTTTCTTCAAACTGGCCGTCTTCCCCTTCCATTTCTGGGCGCCGGATGTCTATCAGGGCGCAGCCAATCAGGCCACAGCCTATATTGCGACAGCTTCCAAAGTGGCCGCCATTGCTATTCTCACCCGCATGGTCGCAGTAACCGGCCCCGGCAGCATCTATCTGGTCCACGCCCTGGTCACCCTTTCCATAATTTCTATGACCCTGGGAAATCTGGCGGCCATTGTTCAAAAGGATCTCAAAAGACTTCTGGCATACTCTGCCGTCGCCCATGCCGGCTACGTGCTTATCGGTATTTTAAGTATGAATTCAGCTGGTTATGCGAGTGTCATCTTTTATGCCGTGGCATTGCTGATAATGAAATTCACCGCTTTTCTGGTGGTGGTTAAAGTGGCCGATGACGGCCGGAACCTGGAAATTTCCCAACTGGCGGGCTTGCATCGCCGCTCACCGCTGCTGGCCATGGCCCTGATGGTCTCGGTGTTCAGTCTGGCCGGTATCCCCCCGACCATCGGTTTTACCGGAAAATTCCTGATTTTTGCCGCCGCTATGCAGAACGGCTATTTCACCCTGGTTTTGATCGCCATGATCAACGTGGTCATCTCGCTTTATTACTATCTGCTGATTCTAAAAGCAGCCTATCTGCAGGAACCGGAAGATGAGCTGCCACCCCTTCACCTTTCCCAGCCCACCGCGATACTCACCGGGGTGCTGGTCGTCGCCATGGTTGTGGTCGGCATATATCCCACCTATCTCTTTGAGTTGGCCAGAGCGGCGGCCGGGGCGTTAATGTAAGATCTCAATGGCATTGCACAATAGGGGCTTTGCGCCCCATAATCGGTAACTTCTAGACCGTGATTTCTGAGATAGATATAAGATCATAATAATCTCCTCCGGTTTCATCGCAGTAAATGCTTTTACCTGCAATATCAAATCCATTGACTTTCAGATTTCTCTTTTGACACTATTTTTTCCTGCCGGCGGTCGCTTCCGCCAGGAGGCAGAGAATCTCAAACATCATCTGGGCGCCGGCTCTGGCGGTGTTGGTGGTGGGGTCATACTGGGGCGCGACTTCCACGACATCGCCACCCACCAGGTTCAGGCCACGTAATCCTCGGATCAGGGCCTGGGCTTCGCGCGTCGTTAAACCGCCGACTTCGGGTGTCCCGGTGCCCGCTGCGTAGGCCGGATCCAATCCGTCTATGTCAAACGAGATATAGGTAGGATCGCCGCCGACCACCTCGCGCGCCTTGCGAATGACTTCTTTTACGCCGAGTTCAACAAAGTCTTCGATATGGATCACTGTCATGCCGGATTCATATGAAAATTCCCAAACCGGCTCAGCAGGCCCACGGATACCGATCTGAATGGTTCGATCGGGATCTAAAACGCCATCCAGCACGGCATTGCGAAAAGGAGCACCATGATAAAATTTTGAATATCCCATCCAACCATCGGTGTCGCAATGGGCATCCACATGCA
>JBAVYC010000066.1:0-2395 GCA_049698595.1 Desulfobacterales bacterium
CAAAAGCTCACCCGGCACGACCCGCATGAAACAGATGTATGGATTCCACATGAGGTGGTTAAGGCAAATGTTATTAACGGTGCCACCATGATCCGTGCTTGGCGGGAGTACTTTGGCATGACCCAGCAGGAATTAGCACGAAAGGCCGGGATGACCCAACCAGCATTGGCGAGGTTGGAGAAATCTGACTCCAAACCGCGGACCGGTACCTTGAAAAAAATTTCAGCTGCTATGGGAATCACCATTGAGCAGCTTACCGATTGAAAGCAGGCCGGTACTCTAGCAAGACGCTTGACCAGACGCCGAGAAAATCGCGGTTTTTCGTAAAAGCCCGGTGGTTCACGCTATAATACGGCGGCGCTGGTCAGCTCTTCGTTATGCACCTTTAATATTTACCACCTCATATTGCCACCCAAATAATCCCTTGATAACGATATCAATAATGATACTATATAGCCATGGCTAAAATTGATGATATATTGATGGAAATGAAGCGAAATCCCAACGGAGTTCGCTACAATGATTTATGCAAAGTATGCGATTATTATTTGGGGAAGCCGCGTCAAACAAGTAGCAGCCATCGGATATATAAAACGCCTTGGCAAGGCGATCCGAGAATAAATATTCAGAATTATAAGGGAAAAGCCAAAGCATACCAGGTA
This sequence comes from Desulfobacterales bacterium, assembly GCA_049698595.1. Taxonomy (GTDB): domain Bacteria; phylum Desulfobacterota; class Desulfobacteria; order Desulfobacterales; family JAFDCJ01; genus JAFDCJ01. The sequence goes on from JBAVYC010000066.1 coordinate 663, forward strand.
AAACAGGTGCTTTTGGCCATACAGAAATTGGAGGACGATCATGTCTCTTAAAAATGACCGTTATACATATCGGATAACCTGGTCGCAGGATGATAGCGAATATGTTGGATTATGCGCCGAATTTCCAAGCTTGAGTTGGTTATCTAAAACGCCAGAAGCAGCCTTGAAGGGCATAAGGAAAGTTGTAGCTGAAATAGTTGATGATATGCAGAGAAATGGTGAACCTATACCTTCAGCAATTGCGGGTAAAAATTATAGCGGCAAATTTATGGTTCGGATTCCACCGGAAGTTCATCGAAAACTTGCTATCCAGGCAGCAGAGTCGGGTGTCAGTTTGAATCGACTGGCCAGCTCAAAGCTTAGTCAATAATACACTCCAGTGCATAACAATGGCATGAAGATGGGCGGGCTATATCCTGCGGTTATGTGCGTCTTCTGTATTTTACCAGAAAGTGGTTCCATCATTTCCAGTATCCCATTACCCGCCCGCTACTTATGCCAGGTTATAAGCAAAAAAATGATCCGATTTTAAAACCCCTACAAAAGCAAAATGGCTTCAGGCAGGTGACCCGCAACGTTAGACAGTATATCCACAAACTTTAAAAGAAAGACGGCTAGCAATTTAAATGCAATCGAGGAAGTTTATGTCGCCGGAATTGAAAAAAGCGATTATTAAATATGTGCCTGATTATTTTTCCTGGGATAAAAAGCGCCAAGAACAATACCGCGTTGACACACCGGAAGAGGATGCCTTTAAGATCAGAATGTTCCTGTTGAGAGAGCTGTTTGATATTTCTGTTTCCAACGATGATGAGGTAGAGGAGGCATGGCGGGCAATGAACGAGGTGCAATGTTCAGAACTTAACGCCACATTGCTTCCCATAAAAGGGATTGGTGAAGATTTTTTTTACTTGAATGAAGTTTTCGGCAGACAAAAAAATCTGCTCAGTTTTGAGACGCTTTATGATTACGATTTTGATGACTATAAGTTCCAGGAAGAATCCCGCAAGAGAGAGCAAAAAGATTATGAAAAAAAACCCTATAGAGGGTCGCTATATCTAACCTGGGCACGTCTGATGATAGACGACTCTTTCAGCTATGGCGTGCTAAGCATGGTTGCCGGTCACCTCTATTGTCAGCTTGATGAATATGGGAATAATTATATGGAAAAGCTGATTCCGCACGAATTCACACGTGGAAAAAACCACGGAAAGGCTGAAGGTCCCGGCTATCTGTTTGATCTTAAAATTGATGCCAAGGGTTTGGAATCGCAGCTGGACAAACTGAAACATCGTTTCTGGAAACATATAAGCGAGGTGCACGAAAGGCTTATGGATGAGTTTGATAAAAAGTCGAAGCAGCGCGTTTTTATTCTGAATCAGAGCCAGGTGGGTGATCCAAGTCATCACTTTCTGTTTACGGACAAGGAGATTTTGAAACGCATTCATCTCAAAACTTTCATGCGTTGTTGCCGTGCCGCTGAACAGACGGATCACTCTTCCCTTTTTCGAAAATTGGAAAATGAAAAAAAGTTGTTAACAAAATATCTGGATAAGCAATATAAAGACATCATGGAGAATTTTGATCCCAAAATCGTAAGATTTCGAAAAAAATACAAAGTGATCTTCCACAAAGATTCCGGTCTTGACGAGCTATTGGATTAAAATTTTTTTATGTGGTCAAAACGCGTCCACTATGACACAAAAAGCACAAAATTGTCAACGAATAAGGAT
>JBAVYC010000067.1:0-4295 GCA_049698595.1 Desulfobacterales bacterium
AAAATACCGTATGTTACCGACACTTCGAATACCGACCCGGCGTTTATGCGCAACAAGATTCGTCATCAATTAATTCCGGAGCTACAAACCGCCTATAACCCGAGAATCATAGAAACCCTCAACCGGCGTGGGGAGATCATGCGGGCTGAAGACCAATGGCTGGAGGATGCGCTGGACCCTGTTTTAAAACAATGTGTCTCATTGCGGGCGGATCAAAAAATCAGTCTGGTCCTGCCCGAGTTCAATCAACTTGCCAGGGCCGTCAAAAGGCGAATTATCCGGAAAGCAATCCTATGGGTTAAAAAAGATCTCAGACGCATCACCCTTTTGCATATAGACGCGATTCTGCACCTGGTTGAAAAAGGACGGGTTAGCGGCCGGCTAAATTTGCCCGATGGCCTCCTGGTGGAAAGAAACACCGACGAGTTAACTGTCGTAAAAAGCAACAATGTCGAAAAACGGCATAATGACAAGGTATTGAACACAGCGCTATCGGATTATCAGTATACGATTTGCAAAACGGGGACCTTCCCTATAAAAGAGGCCGGCGTTTCAATTACCCTTAGTGAGATCGCTGCCGATGATTTGCCCGAATTAAAAGAAACCGGAACACACATTGGTTATTTCGATCTGGATCGGCTGCAATTCCCGCTTCTGGCGCGCAACTTTCGACCGGGGGACCGGTTTTCGCCGCTGGGAGTAAACGGCACTCAAAAAGTAAAAAGCTATTTTATCAATCAAAAGATTCCCGCTCCACAACGCAGAAAATGCCCATTGCTGCTGAGTGGCGGGAATATTATCTGGATTGCCGGACATCGCATCGATAATGCCGTCAAAGTGAGGCCCCAGACCCGGCGTATCCTCAAGGCAGAACTTTTGCTTGCTTAATGTGTGATAGTGATTAGATTTGCTCTACCGACCAAGCCCCCAAAATTGAATATTAAAGGTCCGCCTTTCTGCAAGCTGGAAGCCGGCGGATCGATTTTAAAAAGGACGGAGCGGCACGCAGCGCAGGCGCCATCGGTGCGTAAGCGACATCCACAAATGTTCAATTTCCAATTTCGGATAGTCGGGGATTTAGAGATTTTAGGCTTATTACGGCGGTAGTGAATTACCTTAATTTTGTTGGGCTATTTTCAACTTGCATGTGATTGTGGTCTGAGGCGCCGGCAACTTGAGACTTGATATTTCACTGAAGATACGTGATACTGCTGTAATATATTGAATTACTTTAGCACAGGAGGTAAACACATTTGAATCCGTTTTATAAAAATCTGGCTTTATGGCTGGTCATCACCCTGATGATGGTCATGCTCTACAACCTTTTCAGCCAACAGCGGATGGCTGAAACCAGCATTAGCTATACCGAGTTTCTGAGCATGGTCGAAAATGAGCGGGTGGCCGAGGTGGTGATACAGGGCCAGGAACTGTACGTCACGGATACCAATCGCAACCGTATGAAGATATATGCTCCCCCGGACAACGATCTCATCAATATTCTCAGAAAAAAGGGCGTTATCATCAGCGCGAAGCCCCCGTCGGAAAATCCCTGGTACATGTCCGTTCTGGTATCCTGGTTTCCCATGCTGGTGCTGATCGGCGTTTGGATTTTTTTCATGCGCCAGATGCAGGCCGGTGGCGGCAAGGCGCTTTCGTTCGGCAAAAGCCGCGCGCGTCTGTCCACCGACCAATCGGAAAAAGTGACCTTTGAAGATGTGGCCGGCATTGACGAGGCCAAAGAAGAACTGGGAGAAATTGTCGAATTTCTCAGGGACCCCAAGAAATTCACCCGTTTGGGCGGGCGAATTCCTAAGGGAGTTCTTTTGATGGGCCCTCCAGGTACCGGGAAAACACTTTTGGGCCGGGCGATTGCAGGGGAGGCCGGTGTTCCTTTTTTCAGCATCAGCGGTTCCGACTTTGTTGAGATGTTCGTCGGTGTCGGTGCCTCACGCGTGCGCGATCTGTTCGTTCAGGGCAAAAAACATGCCCCCTGTATCATATTCATTGACGAGATCGATGCCGTCGGCCGGCATCGCGGTGCGGGTCTCGGCGGCGGACACGACGAAAGAGAACAGACCCTGAACCAGCTTTTGGTGGAAATGGACGGATTTGAATCCAATGAGGGCGTCATTCTGATATCGGCCACCAACCGGCCGGATGTCCTCGATCCTGCGTTGCTGCGCCCGGGCCGTTTTGACCGGCAGGTGGTTGTATCCATGCCGGATATCAAAGGGCGTGAAATGATTCTCAAGGTACACATGAAAAAAACGCCTATTGGTCCGGATGTAAAACCTTTGATTCTGGCCAAGGGGACTCCGGGATTTTCCGGAGCCGATCTGGAAAATCTGGTTAATGAAGCCGCTTTGCTGGCCGCCAAACGAGACAAAGAAAAAATTGAAATGGTAGACTTTGAAGAATCCAAAGACAAGGTCTACATGGGGCTGGAACGTAAATCGAAGGTGATCAAGGAAGAAGACCGTAAAGTGACGGCCTATCATGAGGGTGGACACGCGCTGGTGGCCCGGTTCTTACCCGAAACCGATGCGGTCAACAAAATAACCATCGTACCCAGAGGGCGTGCTGCCGGTGTTACCTGGTTTTTACCCGAAGAACGCGATTTCAGATTCAAGGATCAGCTTGAAAGTGAGTTGGCCGTAGCATTTGGCGGCCGCGCGGCCGAAGATATTATCTTCAACCGGATCAGTACCGGTGCCGCCAATGATATCAAGCAGGCCACCGGTCTGGCACAACAAATGATAAGAACCTGGGGTATGAGTGAAGCTCTGGGCCCCTTGTCTTATGCCAAAGGTGAAGAGCAGGTATTTCTCGGCCGGGAAATCGCCCAGCACAGGGATTATTCCGAAGCCACCGCTCAAAAGATCGACGAAGAGATCATCAAGTTGATCAAAGATGCCTATCAATGCGCAACGGATGTGTTGAACGAAAATGTGGACGTCCTTCACAAACTGGCGGAATTGTTGCTCGAAAAAGAAACCGTCCTGGGCAAAGAACTGGATGAACTGATCGAGTCCTTGAGACCCGGCATTGAACTGCCTTCAAGAAAATTAGATGATCCGGAACCGGAGCCCCAAGCAGCTTCCGAAACACCGTAGTGGATTTCCGAAAAACATATCGCTTTTCATGGCGGGGCTACACTTTGGAGCTTGGCCGGCAGACCTGCATCATGGGGGTGGTGAACGTGACGCCGGATTCCTTTTCCGACGGCGGACGATTTTATGATCCCCGCGCAGCCGTGGACCAAGGTGAAAAACTGGCAGCCGAAGGGGCCGCTGTCATCGACATCGGCGGTGAATCCACCCGCCCGTTTTCAGATCCGGTACCCATCGAAGAGGAAATCCGACGGGTTGTGCCGGTGATCGAAAAGTTGGCCCAGCGGGTTGCGGTGCCGATTTCCATCGATACCACCAAAGCAGAGGTTGCCCGCCGGGCCCTGGACGCCGGTGCCGCCATCATCAACGATGTGTCGGCCCTGCGCTTTGATCCCGGCATCGCCGAGCTGGCCGCGGAATTTGACACCCCGTTGATTCTGATGCACATGCTGGCAGAACCCAAGTCCATGCAGATCAGGCCCCGATACGAAAATCTGATTGAAGAAATCCTCACATTTCTGGAAGCTGCGGTTGAAAGAGCGGAAAACCAGGGTGTTGCCCGTGCCAAAATAATTGTGGACCCCGGCATCGGATTCGGTAAAACAATCGCCCATAATTTGCTGCTAATTAAACACCTTCAGGCTTTTACGCGCCTGGATCTTCCCATTCTGATCGGGGCTTCACGCAAAGCCTTCATTCGCAAAATCCTCAAAGACAAGCATGCCAAGGACCTCCGGCCGGATTCGCCGATAGTGGAAAACGGTACCCAGGCCGCGACGGCGGCCGCCATATTGAACGGTGCCCATATGGTGCGGGTTCATGATGTGGCCAACACCATTGCGACTGTCAAAATTCTGGATGCATTGTTGGATGTGCAAGAGAGCGAGGGAATAGGGTAGAGGGTAGAGGGTAGAGGGCAAATGGCATGGGGCATAGGGCTAAGGGCAGAGGGCATGGGGCAGAGGGCTAAAGGCATAGGGCTAAGGGCTAAGGGCAGAGGGCATGGGGCAGAGGGCAGGGATGTGGTAAAAGAAGAACGTCGAACATCGAACGTCCAACATCGAATGTTGAATGGGAAAAGGTGAAGAAACCGAAAGAGTTATTCAAGGATTGATATCGGATTTTTTGAAACAATTGAAATTAGATTGCGGAGCGGAGTGACATCATTATTCGATGTTCAACGTT
>JBAVYC010000068.1:0-1697 GCA_049698595.1 Desulfobacterales bacterium
GGTCAACAGTGGTATCCACTTCCTGATGGTCCAGGACCCCATTGCCGTCGGAATCCTGTTGGAGGAATTCGGTCGTAAAATATCCGGCTTCAGACCATTGCGAAGCGGTCCCCAGATTGTCGATAAATTTGACTTGCCAGCTGTAATCGATGTCTTCTTCCAGGATCAACTTCGGCACCTTCAGGGCGGTCAACGACGAACTAGTGGTGACATCAAACACACAGAAGTCATCATGGACCCGAGTGATCTTCCATTGGGTCCGGCTGTGGACATCATCAATATTGGGGTCATAAAATTCATCGGTTTCAAGCAGCGGTGTTAAACCAACGGTCTCTTCATTACCTGGGTTTAGCAGCTGCGGCGGATCCGGTGCAAAATTGCTTTCGTTATAATTCGGTTTGGATCCCAAATTGTACTCGTCGATATTGCTGATTTCATCACCGTCGGGATCAGCGGCGGCATCATCTTTAAGCGGATCCAGACCGTACAGCAACTCCCATGCGTCGGGCATGCCGTCATTATCGTCGTCTGTGTCCGCATTGTTTCCCTCACCGTCGCCATCCGTGTCAAGATGCTCATCCGGATCATATGGAAAATCATCCTGGTCATCCGGGACACCATCTCCATCGCTGTCGGTTACCGCTTCTCTGGTGACGTAAACTGAACAGGAATCCGTCGCCTGAAGCCCTTCGTTATCTGTCACGATCAACTGGAAGAACAGGGTCTCACCTGAAGCGACGACATTGGGCGATATGAATTCGGCTTCGATTTGACCGGGCTTTGAGAGATACACGGGTGGTCCGCCAGTTTGGCTCCAGGAATAGGCAACAATACTACCATCCGGATCCAATGAGTTATTGCCCTTTAATTTGATGACAGCTCCTTCACTGGCTGTCTGATCAGGACCGGCGTTGGCTAGCGGCGGTTGATTATCGACGGTAAAGCTGGCCGCAATCGTATGATTTTGGGTCACGTTGCTAAAGGTATAGGTGGAAACTGCCCCAACCGAGACCCCATTCACCAAAACATTCTGAATATGATGCGTCGCATTTGCACTGATCGTAAACGTTCGGTTGGATCCATGATTAACGGTCAGGCTGCCTGAAGGCGAAATGCTTCCATTAGCACCTGCTGAGGCTGTAATGATATGGGTGGGATTGCCGGTGCTGTGGACCAGTTCCACCGAATAGCCACTTTCATTAGTTTCAGAATCATAGGCAGTGGCAGCTAAATAATAGGTAACGCCATCGTCAAGATCCTCGAGCGTGTACTCTGTGACATCGCCCACATCGATACTGTGGGAATAGTCGCGGCTGGCCGTACCGTAATGTATTTTGTACCCGGCCAGATCCGGTTCGGTGTTGGCATCCCATGCCAGGGTAACCGTTGCAGCATGGACAATCATTGGGGAAAGAAGCAAAGTCAAAACCAGTAAGGTATGTAAAGAAACTTTCCTGCAGGTTGAGCCGGTTATTTGAAGAAAGCATGTTTTTCTTGTATTCATTTAAGCACCTTTCATTTATATTTTATTCCGCGCATCGCGCAGCCTTATTGAAAGGTGCTACGGTTGCCCGGCAGCCCTGCTGCCGTATCCCGAGTTTTGCGGGGTTTAGGCCAGTGGCTTTGCGTCCCACCCTTTCGAGTGGTTTGCCTTTTTCAAGCTTCCTATTTGGAAACGAAGATTTATTGTCTTATTC
>JBAVYC010000069.1:0-5726 GCA_049698595.1 Desulfobacterales bacterium
GGCCGGGGGTTTCATGGTCGGCCGAGGGAGGCATTCTGAAGGTCAGGGACTATTCGGATATCAAAAGCCTTGACCCGGCGTTTTTTCTGTCGGTTCCCGAAGAAAACATCAATGCCTGTATCTACAACAAACTGATCGCCTTTAAACCGGGCCGGAAATGGGAATGGGAACTGCAAGCAGCCAAATCGATTCAACAGGCTGACCCGACCCACATCAAATTTGAACTCAGAGACGGCATTATGCACTCCGGCGGTTTCGGCGAAATGACCGCCGAGGATGTAAAATACTCTTTCGAGCGGATTGCCGATCCGGCCAATAAATCCCCGAATATAGATGACTGGGGGCCCCTTGAAAAAGTCGAAGTGACCGGCAAATATACCGGAACGATCGTGTTCAAATCACCGTTTCAGCCGGTCTGGTGGACGACCCTGCCGTATACGACCGGCAACATCATCTCTATGAAGGCCACTGAAAAAGTCGGCGGCAAATACGCCAACGATCCGCCGAGCTTCAACGGCCCTTACATGCTCAAGGAATGGAAGCCCAATCAAAGAACGGTTCTGACCAGGAATCCAATATGGAAAGGACCGAAATCCTACTTTGACGAAATCCACATCTTCCCCATCGACGATGAAAAAACCGCCGAAATTGCATTTGAAGCGGGTGATGTCGATTTTACCCGGGTGAGCATCCCCTCTCTCAAAAACTACATGGAAAGCCCCCCGGCGGGCGGCGTCATCGAGAGGTATCCTTCCCTTTACTGGCTGTGGATGGGTATGAACCAGGACAACGAAAAGCTCAAGGACATCCGTGTCCGCAAAGCCATCCAGCTGTCCATGGACAGAAAGACTATCGTTGACGCGGCCTATTTCGGGTTCGCCGAAGTGGCCAACGGCAATGTGCCGCCCGGTCTATTGGGACATCGGGAGAAATCATCCCTGCCCGCTAAACCCGACTACGGCGGAGCAAAGAAACTTTTGGCCGAGGCGGGATACCCGAACGGCCTCGACCTGACGCTCGACATCCTGAACAAATCGACCTACAATACCATCGCGCAAGTCATTCAGGCCATCCTTGCTCCGGCCGGTATCAGGGTGCAGATCAACATCCACGACAGCGGCGCCTTCTGGGTGCTCGGAAGCGAAAAAGACAGTGATCGCTGGAAGCGTATCCAACTGATTGTGGGCCGGTTTTCCAGTGTTCCGGACCCGTCCTATTATACCCGCTGGCATCTTACCAGCCAGGTCGGTATCTGGAACTGGGAACGCTTCAGCAATGAGGAGTATGACAGACTCGACAAAGCCGCCCTGGGCGAAACCGACCAGGCCAAACGGGCGGCCATGTATGTCCGGATGCAGGACCTTCTGGAAGAGTCCGGATGCGTTACCTTCATTACCAACGAGGTCGCTCCCGTGGTCTACCGGAACACGATTAAGGCGACGCTCCGTCCGGATGGGCTTCCTTTACTGCGTACTTTCAGCAAAGCTTGATCCCATGGTTGCAACGTTTGGGTTGATGCGGTTGTCATAAGTACGATCCTGAAATAGCCTGCGGAGTTTATCGCGACGGCGTGCTCCGCAGCCAGCAATCATCCAAGGAGAGCCGGTTAAATGTGGATTTATCTGGCAAAAAGAACCCTCCTCGCTGCGGTTATCGTCATTACCGCCATCAGTTTGCTTTACAGCATGATACTGATGGTGCCCGGCGATCCCACCGCTGTTATTCTGGGTCCCCGGTCAACTCCGGAGATGAGAGAGGCCCTGCGGGCCGATATGGGCCTTGACAGACCGGCTATCATCCAGGTGGCCAATTTTATTTTCAATGTTTTTAAGGGCGACATGGGGATGGATGTTTTCACCAATCGACCGGTTTCCAAAATCGTTTTTGAACAATTACCGCATACTGTTATTCTCATCATTGTCGGAATTTCCTGGGCAATAGTTCTCGGCATCCCCCTGGGGTGTTATTCAGCTATTTACCGTAACAGTTTTATCGATAAGCTGACGGGCGTTTTTTCCGTCGGAACCATCGCCATTCCCGCTTTTGTAATCGCCCTTTACGGGCTTCTCATTTTTGCCGTCCAGCTCCAATGGCTGCCGGCCATCGGGGCCGGAGAGGATGGGGACCTGTGGGACCAGATCAAGCACCTGATTCTGCCCGCCTTTGCCATCGGGCTCGGCTGGGTGGGGTATCTGGCACGTCTGGTCAGGGCATCCATGCTGGAAATTCTGGGAGAAAATCATATCCGCACTGCCCGTGCCTTTGGGCTGCCCGAAAAGATCATTATTTTCCGCTACGCTTTAAAGCTGGCCATTCTGCCGACCATCGCCCTTTTGGGGGTGGGTGTCGGGTATTTGCTCTCGGCAGCCGTTTTTGCCGAAATCGTCTTTGCCCGGCCGGGAATCGGAAAACTCATTTACGAGTCGGTTCTCAACCGAAATTACCCGATCATTATGGGTAGCGTCCTGATTACGACGATTATTTTCGTTTTGTGCACCATGCTGGCCGATATCGTCAACGCGTTTCTCGACCCTCGCATGCGGGAGAACTTGTAATGGCGACGCCAAAGGGGACAACCAGCGGTGTGAGAAGGTCTAAAATCATTTCTCTTATATCCCGGATCAGGCTGGATCCGTTGGGCCTTTGCGGGCTGATTCTGGTAGCACTGATGGTCTTGAGCGCTGTTCTGGCCAGTTGGCTCATCCCCTATGATCCCATAGCCCTGGACATCTTGCACCGTCTGGAACCGCCCTCTATGGCGCATTTGATGGGTACCGATCAATTGGGACGGGATGTCTTTTCGAGGGTCATCATGGGCGGTCGCATCGCCTTGAAGGTGGCCTTGGTGTCCATCTCCCTGGCCTTGAGCTGCGGGCTTGTACTGGGCCTTATCGCCGGATACGGGCCACCCTGGGTGGACCGCTTGATGATCTTGTTTTTTGATACCATTCGCTCCTTCCCGACGATCATCTTCGCCCTGGCCGTGGTGACCTTGATCGGCCCCAGTATGGAGACGGTCATCCTGGTGGTGATTATAACCACCATTCCCGTCTATGGACGGATCGTCCGCGCCCAGGCGCAGTCCATGAAAAACAATGAATTCATCCTCGCCGAGCGATCCATGGGCGCCGGTATGCCCAGGATATTAGCCGTGCACATGCTGCCCAACATCATCGGTCCGTTGCTGATTATCGCCTCCATGGACATCCCGGCCGTGGTGACCATTGAAGCGGGGTTGAGTTTCCTGGGGGTCGGCGTCCGACCGCCCACGCCAAGCTGGGGCAGCATTCTAAATGACGGCTACTCTTTTATCCGCAATACCCCCTGGTTGATCATCTCAGGTGGTATTCCGCTCATTCTGACCACTCTGGGATTTACCTTTCTGGGTGAATCGCTGCGGGATATCTTTGATCCCAAACTCAGGAAAGACATTTAGATGACGAGCCCAATCCACACCAGCGTACTGGAGATCCGCGGTCTGTCGGTCGAGTTTGCAACCAACCGCGGCCGCTTAAAGGCCCTGCGCGATGTGACCCTGACCGTACCCAATGAAAAAATCGTCGGCCTGGTGGGTGAGAGCGGCTGCGGGAAATCGACGGTCATTTTTTCGATACTCAACCTCTTGGCTGAAAATGCGGTAATTACCGGCGGTGAGGTCAACTTTGAGGGCCGCGATATCCTCAAGATGTCTCCGACCCAGTTGCGTGACCTGCGCGGCGACCGAATCTCGATGGTCTTTCAAGACCCTATGACGTCACTCAACCCGGTACTGTCCATCGATACCCAGATGACGGATATCCAGTTCCGGTCCTCCATCAGTAAAGCAGAGAAACGCAAACGCGCCGCCGATATGCTGAGCCGGGTAGGCATCCCCGATGCCTCGCATCGGCTCAAAAGCTACCCCCATCATTTTTCAGGCGGAATGCGGCAGCGAATCTCCATTGCCATGGCCCTATTGGCCAAACCGGCCCTGCTGTTGGCTGACGAGCCGACCACGGCCCTGGATGCCACCTTGGAAGCACAGATTGTGCACCGGTTGCGCCAATTGCAAAAAGACCTCAGCTGCTCGATCCTGTTCGTGTCTCACCACCTGGGGCTGATCGCGGAGTTATGCGATCTGGTGGTGGTGATGTATGCCGGTGAGGTGGTCGAGGCGGGCAATGTGCGGGATGTCTTTCACCGCGCCGGGCATCCCTACACCCAGGCACTGCTGGAGTGTGACCCGGCCAGAATAGAGGCCAAAACCCGCAACTTACCGACCATTCCGGGTGATATACCCGATCTGGTCAACCTTCCCGCCGGGTGTATTTTCGAAAACCGCTGCTCAAAAAGGTTTGAAAAATGCCGGGTATCCGCACCGCTCCGCTACCGCATCAGCCCGACACATACGGCTAGCTGTTTTCTGCTGGCCGATGGGGGTGCGCGATGAACACACTGCTTCAGGCGGAAAATGTTCTGATTCGGTTTCGCAGCAAAAATCGGATTCGGGCCTTGCTGGACCGTGATGACGACCCATTCATTGATGCGGTTTGTGGCGTCTCGCTGGATATCCGGACCGGAGAAACCGTGGCCCTGGTCGGGGAGAGCGGTGCGGGTAAAACGACCCTGGCCCGTTCGATCATCGGGCTGGTCACCCCCCAGGAGGGCAGCATACGCTTTCAAGGACAGGAGCTGTGCGGCCTTTCCGACAGCGCCTTCAAACCCTTTCACCGGGATATCGCCATGATGTTCCAGGATCCCATCGGCTGTTTGAGCCCCCGGCTTACGGTCCGCTCCCTGATCACTGAGCCATTCAAAATCCATCATCTTAAAAGTATTGATGCCAGAGCCGAAGCCAAGCGGCTGCTGGAGATGGTCGGACTGAACGAAGACTTTGCCGGCCGCTACCCACACCAGCTCAGTGGCGGGCAGGCCCGCCGGGTCGGGGTGGCCCGGGCTCTGGCGCTAGCTCCCAAGCTGATCGTGGCCGATGAACCCACCGCCGGGCTGGACGTGTCGGTTCAGGGGGAGGTTCTAAACCTATTGGCTAAGCTCCAGGATGAAACCCAGGTCAGCTTTCTGGTTATCACCCACAACCTGTCCATTGTGCGCCACATCAGCGATCGCATGGCGATCATGTATCTGGGCCGGTTCGTGGAACAGGGGGAAACGGGGGAAGTTTTTTCCCACCCTCACCACCCCTATACCAAAGGGCTGTTGTCTGCTAACCCGAACCCTGATCCGGATAAACCGAAGGAACAAATCGAGCTGCAAGGAGAAATCCCCAGCCTGATGAGCCGGCCCCGCGGCTGTGAATTTCATACCCGCTGCCCCTTTGTCCAGGACCGGTGCCGCGTTGAGGCCCCAGCGGTCACCGAGGTTGTACCGGGGCATCGGATCAGCTGTCATTATCCCCTTTAAAACAAACGGCGGCTAGCATGACGCTCATCCGCCGTAGGAGGTATGCCTATGTATAAGGTATTAACCGGCGCTACCCTCATCGATGGCACCGGCGCTGCGCCCATCGATCAAGCCGCATTGTTGATCAATGGGGATATTATCGAAGCCGTCGGTGCTAAAAATGAGATCCCGGTCCCGGCCGAAGCCGAGGTGATCGATGTTCAGGGAAAATATCTGCTGCCCGGCCTGATCGATACCCACATCCATATGGACCTGCACGGCATGGCCGATACCTTCCAGGAGAATCTGGTGGAAGATAAGTTCAGAACCTTGCGAACCGCCAAGGA
>JBAVYC010000070.1:0-2661 GCA_049698595.1 Desulfobacterales bacterium
GGTTCAGCATTGTGCCCTGTGCCGTTGGAAAGGGAAATGAAAAGGGCCAGGTTGAAAGGGGTGTCGGATATGTCAAAAAAAATCTTCTCAACGGTTTGGATATCCCGGATTTTAAAATCATGAAACCGGTTGCAAACAACTGGCTGGACACTGTGGCCAATATAAGGACCCACGGGGAAACAGGCAAAAGACCCGTTGATATGTTCCAGGAAGAAAAAAGCTGTCTGCAGCCACTTCCTGTTGAACCCTATGATATTGGCGTCGTCAGGCAGATGCGAGCTTCAAGGCAGTTCCGGGTTACAATCGACACCAATCGGTACAGTGTTCCTGCCCAGCTTTCAGGTGTAGGGCTGACTGCAAGGAAATGGGGACAGGCAATTTATACTTGACGCCGATAGCCACTTAATGTAAAAGCGTTACGGAACCAAAAAAAATGATCACGGGGAATTAATTATGCCCAGAATAGCAAGGATGGTGATTAACGATGAGACGACGGTATATCACGTAATGTCCCGGACAGCGCTTGATGGCTTCCCATTGGGCGATATTGAAAAGGATTTCATGCTGGATCTGATTAAGCGGTATTCGGCGCTGTATTTTGTTGAAATCTTAGGATTTTGCCTTATGGGAAACCACTTCCATATTCTAATTAAAACACTTCCCGAGTACAAATTTTCAGATCAAGACATAAAAAAACGCTATGTGGCCTTTTATGGGGATGACCGCGTATTCACAGATGGGCTGATCCCACCCTTACGGGCAAAACTATCAAGCCTCTCTGAATTTGTCCGAGAAATAAAAGTAGGCTTTGCCAGGTATTACAACAAAAGGCATAACCGGAGGGGGTATTTTTGGGGCGACCGGTTCAAAAGCGTCATCGTGGATAAAGGAGAGACCCTAGTTAACTGTCTGGCATACATAGATCTCAACCCTTTACGGGCCGGCATCGTTAGCCTGCCGGAAGACTACCGCTGGAATTCCCTTGGATACCATGTACAGACCAACAACCGGGATAATTTTCTTTCGACTGATTTCGGATTAAAAGAATTTAATGTCAAAAGCGAAAAAGATCGCATCAGAAGGTATCGCAGATATGTTTATGAAGCGGGGGCTGTAAACCGGCCTGAGAAGGGCAAAACCAAGGTAATTGGCGACAGGATTCTTGAAAAAGAGCGCAACCGGAAATTTGAACTCAGTCGAAGCGATCGGTTCAGATACCGCACGCGCTACTTTACGGATTCCGGTATAATCGGATCAAAGGAATTTGTATCCACCAATTACCAGCGGTTTAAACATCTATTTTACTCAAAGCACGAAAAGAAGCCAAAACCGATCAAGGGCTTGGGGGGGATGTATTCGTTGAAGCGGTTGTCTGAAATCGTCTGAAAATAGTGTTTTAATGAGGATGTGGGCATTTAGATTTGGGGTTAATGGTCTCTTGCATCCCAAATCGAATTAAAATCTCGTCTTCCGTGTATAATGGCAAGGATTTCGACCCCAGCCCCTGACATTTCATAAATAAGACGGTATGAATAAACGATCAACTCCCTAATATTTTGATCACTGATTTCGGGGACTATGCGGCCTATTTCTGGAAGTTCGGTTAGCGTTTCAGTTTTTGCGACAATTTCTTGGGTAACTTTTCGCGCATAGTATTTTGAATCTTTGGCAATATAATCATGTATTTGTTTCAAATCATTTCTCGCCGGAACAGACCATTTTACCATGACTCAATTTCTTTCTTCAAATCTTCAATAGGTACGAGCTCACCCCGCTGTACAGCTTCTCTGCCCTTTCGGACTTTATCGATAACATAAAGCCTGTACATAATGTCATCAATTTCAGCCGTATCCGGCATTTTTGATATTACGTTTATTGCTTCTTGTTTTAAACTTTCCATGTTCACAATCTCCCTATGGTTATCAACCTCCTGACGAAATCAAACCTTGTGCAGTTTGAATATGCTTAATTTGGATTGATTTTCAGACTGAGAATTACAATCTTATCGATTAATAGGGTATGTTACATGAAATGGCATAAGCGGTCAACAATCCGGCGACACTCAACCTGCTCCTTGGTCCAAATCCTGCCGATTATGCAAACAATAAAAGGGGATGACCGGCACAGAGTCATCCCCTTCATCATTGTTCGTGGTACGCCCGGCAGGATTCGAACCTGCGGCCTACGGATTCGAAGTCCGGCGCTCTATCCAGCTGAGCTACGGGCGCATGTTTGAGCGGAAGACAGAGTTCAGAATACAGATAACAGACATCAGAGGCTGGAATACGGATGTCAGATGACGGAATCCGTTTTCTGACTCAATTTGAAATCAAATATAAATCCCGGTAAAATTTTTAGAATTTAGCCGGGAACAGATTACCGGGCAGTTCTCACTGCCCGGTTTTAAATTTTCAAATGGGGTGAGTGATGGGACTTGAACCCACGACAACCAGGGCCACAACCTGGGGCTCTACCAACTGAGCTACACCCACCATAATTGAATTCTGAAATCGCAAACCAACTAGTATTTCCCAATAGACCGAAAAGTTGGAATTCGGGATCGGCGATGCGAAATTCGAATGATGTTAATCAATTCTCTGCCCGTCTATCCAACCGAACGTGTCCATATAGCAAATCGGTTCAATCATATCAAGAAAAAAC
>JBAVYC010000071.1:0-5866 GCA_049698595.1 Desulfobacterales bacterium
ACATAGGGATTACATCTACGAATCAAGTTTACCTATTTCTGTGATTACATAATAGTATCTAAGGTTTTGCGAGGCGTGGCTTAATGCTAATTATCTTAATGTGTATCACTACCCATTACCATAAAAAGTTCAGATATCTCTTATAGTACCTGCAAAAAATCGGGACTCCCGAGAGTGCAGATACTGTAAACGTATACCCCCAAAGCAATAAATCGTGATTGTTGTGATAAAAATCATCAATCAGGCACGCAAAATCATAGGGATACTCAAATCATATCCCAACCGGGAGGAGTGAATCCGACATTTTGAATTAACCCTTATGGATTTAAATCGGCCCGAATCCCATATCTGAATCCCGCCTTATAATCCGGCAGCTAACTGCTTACAAAATTCAAGTCACCCAAAAAAAAATTGAGATTTATTGCGAAAAACGGGCGGAACGGTTGCGTGTTACCTAAACAAATACACAATAAAATCAATAAATTTAACGGATTTGATTTAGGCACGCATTATAAACTTTCACCAAAATGTAGATTAGCCAGGGGAAATCCACAATGGCCGGCGGTTTTAAATTTGTTCAGCAAATCTTAATATCATGAATCAACTTTTTGGTGGATCGGAAAGTGCAGTCTACACACCGTAAAAAGAATATACGGCTACAACAATGTATTGTAACCCTCTTATTTTATGGTACGACCGGCAGGATTCGATCCTGCGGCCTACGGATTCGAAAAGCAAGATTCTGAAAATTTAAAAATGTCGTATTTTCAACCACTTGATTCTATAAACTTTTGCAACGTATTTTTGGTTTCGTTTGGAACTGTTTGGAAATATTTGACCTTGACGGGCACAATTTGGGCACAGTCCAGTTTCGGCAATCAGTCATATGTTTTTTCTTGGAACCGCCCTTTTGGGTGTCAAAATCATCACTTTAAACCCAAAAAACGGTACTATTTTTAGCATAGATCCTTAATTATCGAGCGTTCAGGGCGTCCCAGCCAACACAGCACTGGAAGCAGGGCCCGGTCTCGTGGGCAATGGCCCTAAGTAACTGCACCTTTTTTATCAGGTCCTCCACAGATTGGTGAATATGGGTGAAACGGTTGATAGTCTCGCTGGTCAGATGGATGATGGCGGTGGCCAAGTCCTCGAACTCTGGTTTATTAGCCATCTCATAGGTCATGGCCGCGCAGTAGATGTGGGGCTTAAAGACTGGGTCGCTATTACGTCCCCCACCTTCTTTCCGCCCGAATAAACCACATGTCCCTGCTCTTGCAGGCTCTTTATGTAGTCTTCTTTGGTTCAAATCATGTTCATCTCCTTTTCCTAATAGGAGGTGCACCACCTTTTGGGGGCCGGGCGGTTCTTCGGTCAGCACCACGGCCGTTTTGGTCTGGGACAGGTCCATTTCTTGCGCCGCACCCGCGGTGGCGCAGCCGCAGATGATCAGCACCGCACTGCTGCCGACTGGATCGAACCGGGTCCACTCAATATTCTCCCCGGCGGTGTTTCGAATGCTTTCAAACACCGCCACACGGATATATCCCGGATCGCATCCCCCGCAGTATTTAAGGCTGCCGGTTTGGCCATCGACCTATTTCAGTTTGCCAGCCAACCGCCGTCCACGGTCAGGGTGGCTCCATGCACAAAATCCGATGCCGCCGAAGCCAGGTAGACCGCAGCCCCGCCGATGTCTTCGGCGTTGCCCCAGCGCTTGGCCGGAACCCGGCCCATCAGGGCCGCGGAGCGCTCCGGATCGTCTTGTAAAGCCTGGGTAAAATCGGTGGCGAAAAAGCCCGGTGCAATGGCGTTGACATTCACCCCTTTGTCCGCCCACGCATTACAGCAAGAGCGGGTTAATCCCACCAGAGCATGCTTGCTGGCCGCATAGGCCGGTACGTTGAGCCCCCCTTGAAAAGATAAGATAGATGCCACGTTGATAATCTTGCCATGGCCCTTTTCTATCATCAGCTTGGCTGCGGCCTGATTCATCAGCATGGCCGCGTGTAAATTGACCTCCAGGTTGGCGTCCCAGGCTGATTCAGGGAATTCCTCATTGGGCATACGGGTGATAATGCCCGCGCAGTTGACCAGGACATCCAGGCCGCCCATTTGTTCGGCCAGGCTGGGAATTATTTTCCGAGTTTGGGCGCGGTCGCTGAGGTCCGCCACATGGTGCCAGGAGAGCCTCCCAAGGGCCTTGATTTCATCCCGCAGCTCCGGATTGTCACCGCGACTGACCAGGGCGATATCAGCCCCGGCCTGGGCCAGGGCCAGGGCTATAGCCTTGCCCAGTCCCTTGGTGCCGCCGGTAACCACGGCCTTTTTACCGTCCAGTTTGAATTTGTCCAGGATCATGGTTTCAACCCGTACTTGGCCATATTGGCTTCAGCTATTTCCTGCAGGTGTTTTATCTCAGCTGCGCCCTCATCGCTTTTAAATAGATGCGCAAACCGCTTCTGCCCTTTGAGATAGTCGCCTACCGGCACCGGTTTTTTGATCTTTCGCACTTTGCTGATCCGGCCATTTTCCATTTCAAAAAGCGGCACCAGGCCAGAGTTCACCGCCAGGCGGGCATACTCCATGGTAAGATGGGCGGGAAAGCCCCAGACAGAGGTACAAGGCTGGTCTATCTGAATGTAGCGCGGCCCTCTGAACGCCATCGCCCGTTTCACCTTTTTTTGCAAATCTTTCAGGTAGCCTACCGAAGCCGTCGCCACATAGGGGGTGCCATGGGCCGCGATGATGGCTGGAATGTCTTTTTTAGGCTGCACCTTGCCCATGGAGCAGACGCCGGCCGGAGAAGTTGTGGTGGCTGCCCGTTCCGGTGTGGCCCCGGAGCACTGACCGCCGGTATTGCCATAGGCCGCGTTGTCCGTGCAGATATATAAGACATCGTCGCCCCTTTCCAGCATGCCGGAAAGCGCTCCGAAACCGATGTCAAAAGTGGAGCCGTCGCCGCCAATGGCCACCACCCGCGTGTCTGTCTTGCCCTTGGCCTTGAGGGCGGCGGCCACCCCGGTGGCGACCGAGGGTCCGTTCTCAAATACATGATGAATCCAGGGCACGCCCCAGGGCGAGGAGCCATAGGGCGAACTTACAGTCTCCAGACATCCGGTGGGGGTAACCACGATTACGTCAGGGCCGGTGGCCTCAAGTATATGACGCACCGCCAGGGTTAGGCCGCAGCCCGGGCAAGCCCGGTGGCCCGACACGAATAGCTCATCATGTTCGAATTGTATTGATGCTTCCATGATATCCTCCGTCTATGGCAGTATGTCGCGGTTAAGGTCGATCCACATCGGCTCATCCAGGGGCCGGCCGCCGTCGGCGATCTGGCGGGCTTTTCCCACCACAGTTGCCACCGTATCCTTGTTCACCTCCCGGCCTCCTAACCCGGCGATGAAATCCACCACCATGGGCGCATCCGGCCGGTTGCACAATTTTGCTTTCAGGTCCAGGCCGATGGAGCCTTCAGAACCCATGGAGAAACTGGCCTCCATCACAGCCGCAACCTTGGCTCCGTTGAGGGCCTCCAGGATCTCTTCATAGGGAAAGGGGCGGTAACAGCGGATCTTGATCAGGCCCACTTTTTGTCCGGTGGCGCGCAGGTCATCGATCGCGTCCTTTATGGTCCCGCAGACCGAACCCAGGGCGATCAACACCACTTCGGCGTCATCGCAGCGGTAGGCCTCGATGAGCCCACCGTGATCCCGGCCACAGATCCCGGCCAATTCGGCAAACACATCTTTCATGCGGCTCTTGGCTTTTTGCATGGCATCGTGGACCGAATAATTAATCTCCATTTGCACATCCGCCTCGGAATAGGATCCCCAGGTCTTGGGGTCAGCCGGGTCCAGGAAATTGGGTGGATTGTAGGCCGGCAAGAAAGCGTCCACCGCTTCCTGTTCAATGGTGCTCACCAGCTCATATGAGTGGGTCAGCACCCAGCCGTCCATGCAGACCATCACCGGCAAGAGGATGTCGGGGTCTTCGGCAATCTTGAAAGCGGCAACATGGGTGTCGTAAGCCTCCTGGCTGGATTCAACATAGAGCTGGATCATACCGGAATCCCTGAGACTCATGGTGTCGCGCTGGTCTATCTGAATGCTGATGGGGGCCGAGATGGAGCGGTTCACCCCGGTGATGACAAAGGGCAGTCGCTGCCCGACCGAGGCATAGAGCACCTCGGTCATGAGCAATAAACCCTGGGATGAGCTGGCCGAGTAGCTGCGGGCCCCGGCTGCGGAGGCTCCGGCCAAAACACTGGCCGCGGAAAACTCCGACTCCACCCGCACGTACTCCGAATCTATGCTGCCATCCGCGGCCATCCTGGCCAGGCCTTCCACAATATGGGTCTGGGGACTGATGGGAAAGGCTGAAATCACCTCGGGACGGCAAGCGCGCACCGCCTGGGCCACGGCCTCCGAACCTTCTGTTATTGTCGCGTTTGCTGGTATCGGGCTCATTTATTTGCCCTCCTGTATAAGATCTATGGCGTTTGCGGGGCACTCATACGCGCACAATCCGCACCCTTTGCAAAACTCATAGTCGATCACATAATCGGGTTTATCCTGCCCCGCTACCTGCACGGTATGTACCGCGCTGTCCGGGCATACATCCACGCATATATGGCAGCGTTTGCAGTCGTCCTTGCGAATCACCGGGCGTTGGTCACGCCAATTGCCGGTTTTATAGTTTAGCGAGGTCCGGCCTTTGACCACCGCTCCAACCGTAAGCTTCATTGTTTCACCTCCATTAACCGGGCATGGCTTTCCTTGACCACCCGGGCGTTTTTTTCACCCAATTCGCCGGGGAACTTGAGATTCACCGCGCTGATCACCGCTTCCAGGCTCAACTCTCCGGTCATCGCCGCAAACGCACCCAAGAGGGCTGTGTTCATTATGGGTCTGCCCAATATACGCCGGGCAATATCCTCGGCGGTGAAGGTGAGTACCTTGGCCGGGGTATCCAGGCCAAGCTCATCCGCCGGGCGGTCTGTATTCACCAGGATCAGGCCATCCCCGGTCAGGCCGGTGCTTACCGGAACCTCTCCGATGATGGTGGCGTCCTGAACAATCACATAATCAGGCTCATTGACCTTGCAGCGAATGCGGATCGGATCCTGGCTGATGCGGCAAAAGGCCTCGATGGCCTTGCCCTTGCGCTCTCCGCCCCCGCCTAGAAAGGGAAAGGCCTGGCCGTATTTACCGTCTTCCAACGCCGCAATGGCCATGAACTGAGCCAATACCAGGGACCCCTGACCGCCACGGCCATGGATGCGAATCTCCCTCATAAATCACCTCTTTTACTGCTTTTGGGATACATTCCCGTTCGTTTTCATTATGCCAATATTCATTTCAAACAGCCACCGCTTCCGCTTTGGTCATTTGGCTTTTGTCCACCTTAAAAAACCGCTTTAAAACTTATCCAACCTGATCCAACCGGGCTGGAACCGCCCGGGAGCATCAACCCCTTAGTCGCATAAACAACATGGGTCAACTGAAAATTGCCGCCATCTTCCCTGCAATCCCGGCCTGAAAATCGGCGAGTTCCTGAAAAACCGGCTGCATGCCGGCGTACTTGGCGGCCCTTACTGCATCGGGTTTGGCAATGTCTTCCACCTGGTGTATTTGTTCAATAATCCCGAAGCCGTCCCAGATACCGCTGCCCACCGCCGCCACGGCAGCCGCGCCCAGCACCGCGGCTTCCTGGTTGATATTGGTTTTAACGATGTCAAGGTTGTAGGCGTCGGCCAGGATTTCCCGCCACAGGGGCGCCTGGGCCATACCGCCCACCACTATCATCTCATCCGCCACCCGGGTCAGTTTGCGCAACTCGTTGAGAGCCTGTCGCAAGCCCAAAG
>JBAVYC010000072.1:0-4931 GCA_049698595.1 Desulfobacterales bacterium
ATTTAATATTTCAATGAAGTCTTATAAAAAACCGCTTGACATCGATGTTTGAATATCAATATATAAAAAAAAGTAAATTACCACTCTCATATTCCAGGAATTACTTTTAAGTCTAGACCCAGGTGGAATCTGGGTGGTAAAAATTATCATGTCGGGACCCTTAACTTTTATTACATTTTCATTTCTCTTTTTGGGCCTAACTGTATGCCTTCCAAAAAGAACAACGCCATTAAAGGCATTAAAGCACAAAAAAACCCGGCCAAGGGAGCGGCCATTCTGAAAGCTGCAGAGAATATCTTCGCCCGCAAGGGATTTCATGCCGCCACGGTATCCGATATTGCCAGAAAAGCCAAAGTCTCCGAGGGCACGATTTACGAGTACTTCTCTTCCAAAGAGATATTGCTTTTTTCGATTCCGGCCGAAACAATTCAACAGTATCTGGATAAGAATCTTGAAATCCTCGAGCATATCCAGGGTGCCGCCGGCAAATTGAGGTTTTTAATCCATCGCCATCTGGGACTGTATGCAGATAATCCGGACTACGCCAATGTGGTCATGCTGATTCTCAAGGGTAATCGAAACTTTTTAAAAACCAGTGCCTATAAAATTGTCCGGTCATCTGCTAAAATGACGATTCAGGTGATTGAAGAAGGCATGCAAAACGGAGAATTCCGCAGCGACATTCAACCCTATCTGGTGAGGGCCATGATATGGGGCACCATTGAACATTTGGTTACCAGAAAAAGTTTGTTGGGCAAACCGCAAAATTTGCTGGACCTTGCCGATGATATCGTTAACACCATTTTTAAAGGAATACTGACGCGTCAAAAAGAACCAACGCTATACGTGAATGTTCAGTTGCAGAGAACAGATGACAGATAACAGATGACGCTGGACAGAAGTCAGATGACAGATGGCAGAAAATATATAAAGAAACATAATTTCCTTTATGGGGTATTGTTAGTGGTTGCTCTGATTCGAGCGCCATGGCTGGAATAAAGTTTCATACGAGCGCAGCCGCTGACCAGAAAAGCGGCCTGTCTGATCGAGAAAGAAACTTCAATGCTATTCGTTTTTGCCAGACACCAAGGCGCCAAGGTTAAAACACATATCAGTCCTTCGTGTCTTAGTGCCTTCGTGGCAAAACTGTTTTTTAAATGAAGTTTCATATGAGGAATCCTGAAAATGAACCTGGCTCAATATTTGGAAGATACGGCCCGTAGGCACCCCGACAAATCCGCCGTCAGATTCGAAGGACAAGAAATCACCTTTGATGAGTTGAACATCCGGTGCAATCAACTGGCCAACGGGTTAAAAAGGCTGGGTTTAGCTCCCGGAGACCACTGCATGGTGATGCTGCCTAACAGCCTGCAAGTTATCACAATCTATTATGCCCTGGCCAAGCTGGGGGCCGTCATTGTACCCGTTAATTTTTTATTCAAAAAACATGAATTGGAACACATCTTGTCGGATGCAAAACCCCAAGCCTTCATAGGTGAAGAGCCCTATCTGGCGGAAATCCGTTCGGCAATGAAAAGTGCATATGAGCCGGCGGTTAAGATAGCCGGCGGCGGGCAGCAGAACAGCGGTTTTCTGGAACTGCGTAGCGTCTATCACGAAAGCAAGAACTTCGAGCTCTATCCGGTCCAGGCCGAAGATACGCTGACAATCCTCTACACCTCCGGGACCACCGGGGTGCCCAAAGGGGTAATGCTGAGCCATAAAAATCATACCAGTGAAGCCAGAATACTGGCAGAAATGCGTGGCAAGCTCGAGCCGGAGGTTGTCGTGATCGGAGTTTTACCACTGTATCACATATACGGCATAACCAGTGTCATCAATGTCTCCATCTATCTTGGCCTGACGATAGAGCTGTTTTCAATGTTTGATCCCGAAAAAGTCATCAGGGTCGCACAGGCAGAAAAAGAGTCCATCTTATTTGCCGTGCCCACCATGTACAATCGCCTCATTCAGGTCGTATCCAATAACCCTCCCGGGCGTTGCTCCTTAAAATTTTGCATATCCGGCGGGTCTTCCCTGCCGGTGGAATTTTTAACCCGGTTTGAAAGCCTTTTAAACACCAAAATCTATGAAGGCTATGGACTGACCGAGGCGCCGGTTTGTGTCGAAAATCCATATGGCAGCCTGACCAAACCCGGCTCCATTGGTCTCCCGATAGCTGAATTCAGCGCTAAAATCGTTGACATTGACGGCAATGAGGTTGCCCCGGGCGAAAGCGGTGAATTGCTCATTAAAGGCCCCGGCGTGATGAAGGGCTATCTCAACCGACCGCAGGACACCGGCGAGGCCCTCAGGGAGGGCTGGCTGTACACCGGAGATATCGCCCGCAGGGACGATGACGGTTACATCTACATCGTCGATCGTAAAAAAGATCTTGTCATTCGAGGTGGATACAACGTCTATCCCCGGGAAATTGAAGAAGTAATTTACCAGGTTCCGCAGATTCTGGAAGTCGCCGTAATCGGTATTCCCCATGAAGATCTTGGCGAAGAGTTGGCCGCCGTGGTGGTCTTGAAGGAAGGGGCCAAACTCGACCCGGACGCTATTCGCGATTATGTCAAAGAACGGGTGGCACCCTACAAATATCCGCGCATCATTAAAATCGTGCCGGAGCCGCTGATGAAAAGCGGAACAGGAAAAATTTTAAAAAAGGAAATCAGGAAAAAATTTGGCGATTTTCAGCAGCCTTGATAGTGTAGACACCCAGCAACCAAACTCGTCATTCCAGTCGAAGTATTAAAGCGATATCGGGCAATACCAATGAATGAAATTGTTCAATCCCTATATTTTGAAGATTTCCATGTGGGACAAAAATTTGTTTCCAAGTCGCGCACCATCACGGAAACCGATATAATCAACTTCGCAGGCGTTTCCTGGGACCATAATCAGTTGCATACCGATGCTGAATATGCGGCCGGGACAACCTACGGCAAACGAATTGCTCACGGTCTCCTGGGTGTGATTGCCCATGCCGGCCTGTCGTATCAACTGACCGAAGACAGCATTCTGGCGTTACTCGAACTGAACTGGAAATTTCATCTGCCCATTTGCATCGGTGATACTATTCACGTCGAGCAGAAGGTCAGAGATCTGCGTGAAAGCGCCACCGGAAATCGAGGAATTTTGACCTTCGAAAAAGAACTCAAAAATCAGAATGATGAAGTTGTGCAAACCGGCACGACCACTATTTTGCTGGCTAAAAAAGAAAGTGGGAAGGTGAGAGGTTGAGAAGATGAGATGGTGGGAGCGGCTTTTAGCCGCGATAATTATGCAATTTTTTTTGCAACTCCCGATTGTCAATCACCGGAAACTATACCCGAATTACCGATTACGAATACCTCAGTTTTGTATGTAATAATTTTTGGTCTGTGTCTGTCTGTGTGAGTCTGTGGCCTATCATATAACGCATAACGAATAACCATTCAACTAATGCGGCAACTTCAGGAGGATTAAGTAAATGGAAATTAAAAAAATATTTGTGGCCGGTGCCGGATTGATGGGCGGCGGTATCGCTCAAGTTTGTGCCCAGGCCGGTTACCATGTCACCATGCGGGATGTTGCCGATGAAATACTCCAAAAAAGCTTAAAGGCAATTAACTGGTCTGTCGGCAAGTTCGTGGAAAAAGGCAAAGTGGCCGGTACGGTGGCTGAAATTATGGGGCGGTTAAAGGTCACCACCGACCTTGCGGCTGCCGCCGAAGCGGATTTTGTGTTCGAGGCGATTATAGAAAATCTTGAAGCCAAGAGAAAATTGTTTGCCGAACTCGACAAGTTATGTCCCCAACAAACCATATTGGCGACCAACACCTCGGCGATCCCGGTTACCGAAATTGCCGTGGCGACGCAAAGGGTGCCAAAGGTCGCCGGGACCCATTTTTTCAGTCCCGTCCCCATGATGAGAGCCGTCGAAATCGTGAAAGGTTTGGGCACTTCCGATGAAACGGTTGAAATCGCCGACAAACTGTGCCAGTCAATCGGCAAAGAAACAATTCGGGTTAATATCGATGTGGCCGGAATCGTCCTCAATCGCCTCAATTTTCCCAGTACGATTGAAGCCATCAAGCTGGTAGAGTCGGGCGTGACGACGGTAGAAGACATTGACAAGGGCATGCGGCTGGGTTTCGGCAGACCGATGGGTCCTTTTGAAACCGCGGATATGGCGGGGCTGGATATCGGGTTTAGTGCCATGACGGCGGTTTATAACGAGACCCGGGATGAAAAATTTCATCCACCCATGCTGCTTCAGAGAAAGGTGAAACTCGGACAATTGGGCCGTAAAACCGGTATCGGCTGGTATCGATATGATGAGAACGGAAAAAAACTAGGTCCGGCATAGAGATACCAAGACTAAAATGTTGTCATTGACTGTGGGTTTAAAGCGCGCTGGGAGCGGCTTTTAGGCGCGATGAAACGTAACAGCCAAATGCTGATGCGATATTCGCGGCTGGACGCCGCTCCCACCAGGAAAGTATCATATTCCGATAATAAAATGTGACTGTACCAACAAAAAGAAAGGAGGTCAAATATTCGAACGTAAGATGTACCTGCACTTTTAACCTTTAAAAAAGGAGGATTTGCGATGAGACGAAAAGGTATGTTAACCATGGTTCTGGTGGCCTTTCTGGTTTTTTGGATGGGCTTTGGTTTGGTTTCGACGGAAAACGTATATGCAGCCGAAAAGGTTATCAAGTGGAGAGTTCAATCCCATTGGCCGGCTTCGAGCAGTTCCTACAAGGCCAGCCTGCAGGTCCTGGCCGACACAATCAAAGAGCGCACCAATGGCCGCTTGATTCTTGAGCCTTTTGCTGCCGGATCACTGGTCCCTGCCAAAGAGATATTCAATGCCGTCAAGCGCGGAATGATCCAGATGGGGACCATTTCTCCGGCATATGTGCGCGATCAGATCGAGG
>JBAVYC010000073.1:0-8477 GCA_049698595.1 Desulfobacterales bacterium
TTTATGAAGAGGAAGGTGCCTTTCAAATTAACAGCGATCACCTGATCCCAATCGGCTTCACTCATGTCGATAACCTTAGCCCGTTGCGTGCTGCCGGCATTTTTGACAAGAATATCCACACGGCCCCGGCGTTTTTTAAGGTCATCGACCAATTCTGCATTTTCAGCGGCTTGGGCCACATCCAATTTAGAAGTCAGCCATAAGAATGCGGCTGCCAAACAGCACTTTTAATGGCTATCTTCATTGCCGTCAATAAATTTCAGCCGAATTTTGTAAATTAGCTCATGTCATTCGGACGTCAAATGTGATTTTATTCACATATATAGTCGAAAAAATTGATTCGGATAGTCGTCGAAAATCCTGGAAATTTAAATCAATCCGGCCGATATGGCTTTCCCAGGGCGGACGGCGCCATCCCCGCAAAAAAGCTCAGCAGGGATTTGATGCGGGCTTTGCCTTCCGCCCAAATTAAAACGGATTCCTCCTGGGCAAAAGACATAATGACAAG
Organism: Desulfobacterales bacterium; assembly: GCA_049698595.1. Taxonomy (GTDB): domain Bacteria; phylum Desulfobacterota; class Desulfobacteria; order Desulfobacterales; family JAFDCJ01; genus JAFDCJ01. The sequence continues at coordinate 509 of JBAVYC010000073.1, forward strand.
GGTGAATATCATCAGTGGAAACGGGGCCACCTGAAAGACCTGGGATGGAACCGACGGCAGCCATTCCTGAAAATAGATCCCCAACACCTGTAAAAGCGAAAACAGGTAGGCGCCCGCGGCTGCCTTAACGGGATGCCAACCCCCGAAAATCACCAGGGCCAGTGCGATCCAGCCGGTTCCTTCCGCCCCCTGGGGCCGTCCCCATCCGGGTTTGGTGGCCAGTGAAAACGTGGCACCGGCCAGGCCCACCAATAATCCACCACAGACAGCATACAGCAACTGCAGTTTTTGGGGATCGATGCCTCTGGCATATGATGCCCGGGGGTGTTCGCCCACAGATCTTAATTTCAGGCCGTGGGGGGTGTGGTAGATGTACCACCAGCAAATTACGATAAAAAACAGGCTCAGGTATACCGGCAGGTTGTGGTTGAAAAAAATATCGCCCAAAACCGGAATTTTGTTCAGTAATGGAAGCGGTAGGGGGGATACCTGAGGGCCCTGCAGCCGCGAATAGGGATTGCCGATAAAATAGGCAAGATCCCGGGTCATCAGCGTTAATACAAAACCCACGGCAACCTGGTTCTGGAGCAAATAGATACTGAATACCGCTACGGTTACCGCCACCAGGGCACCGACAACGGCACCGCAAACAAATCCCAGCATCAGGCTGTTGGTTTCAAAAGCAACGGCAAATGCCGCCATGGCACTCAGCAAAATAGTGCCATCCAGCGAAAGGTTGATGAGACCCGCTTTTTCCGTAATGGTCTCACCCACCGCCGCGAGCACGATCGGTGCCGCACCGGCAACAACACTGGCAAAAAGTATGGTTAAATTGATCTCAAGCATCGGCAAGAAAAAAAATAAAGCAATTAATTGAAAATAAAAGTTTTATGTCCGTTGTTAAAAATGGATCTCCGCTATATGCTGCTTTGCGTCACATGTTCCTCTGTCTTCCGTCATACGCCTTCTGTCTTCTGTTTTCAGTCTTCCGTTTTACTTCCTAATTACGCATTCAACAATTTCCGTCGTCAGCCCCCCGTCATCTGTCTTCTGGTTTCTGTTATCTGTCCTCCGTTTTAATTTCAAATTATGCCTTCAACCAAGTCTGTCTTCCGTCCTCTGCCCGATGCCTTAAACCCTTTGCCCTATGCCCCTATGCCCCGTATGCTTGCGCCAGGCATGCACACCGAGGGTTGACAGGACCAGGGCCCCCTGAATAACGCCGCTCAAGGATGAATCCACCTGCAGCACCATCGGCAGCTGAATACTGCCCACATTCAAGCAGGCAAAGAAAAACGCCACCAGCGGCACCAGCCGGATTTTATAGTCGGACAGCATCACCACCAGAAGTGCCAGATAACCGTAATTGCTGGATATGGCCGGCAGGAGACGATGGTAAACTCCGCTCACCTGAAGGCTTCCCGCCAGACCGGCAAACCCGCCGGCAAAAATCATGGCCAATATCATATAGCGGTCGGGTTTGAGTCCAAAAATGAAGGCCGCCTTAGGGTTGTTTCCAATGGCTTTCAAATTTAAACCGATTCGGGTGTAACGCATCAACAAACCGATTGAGATCAGAGAAACGATTACAATCGACAGCGCCAGGGGCGAAAGGCGAATAGAGGCCAGATGGGGTAACCACAAATTAACGGGAAAGGTCTCGGTGCCGCTCATGGATGCTACCCCCGGTCGCCGCCAGGGTCCGAAAATCAGCCAGAGAATGATCCCCTGAGCCACGAAATTGAGCCCCAGACCGGCAAATATTTCATTGACGCCACCCCTGGTTTTTAAAAAACCGGCGATCAGCGCCCAAAGGGCACCGCCCGCCATGCCGGCCAGCATAGACGCTCCCAGAAAAAAAATGACGGCGCTACTTTCGATGCCAAAACGAAGCATGGCAGTGGTAAACACCGCGCCCATCATGACCTGGCCTTCAACACCGATGTTCCACAAACCAATTCTGAAAGTAAACAACAGACCGCAGCCGCAAAGGGTGAGCGGTATCCAGGCTTTGGTTACATGGGCAAATTTATTCCAGGATCCCAGTGATCCTTTAAAAATATAGTAATAGGCACTAAAGGGCGGGGCGCCGGCAAGCAGCAAAACCAGTGTGGTGAAAAAAAATACCACCAGCAGGGTCAACATCATGTGGCGGGATTGGCGAATATAGGATTTCATAATGCCTTAAATCTTCAATCGTCAATATTCAATTGCTTTATACCTTCCCAGCTATCGCTTTTCCCAGTTCTGACGCATTGGTTTCTGTGGACTTGACATCTTTGATGATGTGACCGTCAAAAAAAACCAGTATCCGATCCGCCACCATAAGGATTTCATCGAGTTCCGAGGATGAAAAAATAATACTCGTTTTATTGAGACAATATTTTTGAAGATGCCGCCAGACCCAGTTCACCGATTCCATATCCAGGCCCCGGGTTGGATTCTCGAGCAGCAGCAACACGGGTTCCGCCGGTAAAAAGGAAAGCAGCAGCCGCTGCTGGTTGCCGCCGGATAAAGCATCTACCGGGAAGTCCGGCATTCCCATTATTCGAAAATTTTCAATACGTTCAGCGGCCAATCGATAGGTCTCCGGCCACTTAACCAGAAAGCGATTTCGAGGCGCCTGCAGGGCGAAATGCTCGGTGATGCTCATGCCGGATATCAACCCCTCTTCCAGGCGCGATGCCGGCATAAACGCCACTCCGCGGTGTATGAAGGCATGGTGGTCCTGATTTTTCATCTCCCCACCCGATAAATACAGGGACCCTCTGGTTGCCTGTTTTAAACCGCCGGCGATACGCAAAAACACCCCCTGCCCGCTGCCTTCCAATCCCGCCAGACCAACAACCTCTCCCTCACGGACAGCGACATCGCAATTCTTTAAGCCGGTGCGCCCCCCGGTCCCTGAAATATTTTTCATCACCAGAATGTCTCTGCCCGGCGTTTCCAGACAGCGGGCCGGCGGCGGCGGCGGCGTACCAAACATCATTTCCAGCAACCGCTTGGAATCAAAAGGCTGGCTCATCTCGCCGGTCACTTTGCCTTGACGCAAGACGGTGACTTCGTCGCACAGGGCTTCTACATCTTCCAGTTTGTGTGACACCAGAACGACACTTTTTCCCGTGGCCGTCAGTTTCTTAAGTGATTTAAAAAGGATATCTTTCTGGATGGCAGAGATGCCGGTGGTCGGTTCATCCAAAATAAGCACCTGAATCCCCAAAGCCAGAAGCCTTAGAAGCTCGAGTTGTTGTCTTTCTCCAATGGTCAGGATTTTTAGCGGGGTATCGGGATGCAAGGCAAAATTGAAGGATTCTGCAAGTTGGAGAAACCCTTTTCTAAAATTGTTTTTATGCTCGGAAAATCCATTTGTCTGTCCCAGCATAAAATTGTCCAGGACCGAGAGGAGGGAAAAATCCAGCGGGTCCTGATACAGCATCCCTATGCCAAGCGCCACCGCCTGGGCCGGGTTACGGTATTTGACCGGTTTGCCGTCTATCAGAATGGATCCGCTGGTTTTCTGGCTGAACCCTGCCAGAATTTTCATCAGGGTGCTTTTGCCGGCTCCGTTTTCACCAAGAATCCCGTGAATGCGCCCGGGGGCGACGTTGAGGTTGACCCCGTTATTTGCTTTTACGTGCCCGTAGTGCTTGTGGATATCTTGAAGCTCAATCCACATAGTGGCGCATTCTCCGGTTTGGCTTGACACATGGAAGTGATTTATTTTATTGGCTCATGATTACTTGGCGCTGCTCTGCCCGGCCATTCCTTCCAGAAGCTGTTCCATGTACCAGATCTGTTTATCGTCGGCCGTCTCACCGGCTTTGATAAAAGTGCTTCCATCCTGATAGTTCAGGGGCCCCTTGAACAGGTCAATTTTGCCTTTGCCCAAACCGCTGGTAAATGCTGCCAGCGCATTCTTGACGGACTCCGCCAGGGCCGGTCCGGCTGCAAAACCGACGGCGCTGGTGTCCGGATTGTTAATATCGCCCCAGTCCGGTCCCTGCCAAACCCATTCGGATTTCCAGTTGCCTGACAGGGAGGCCTTGATAAATTTTACGTATTCGGGGCCCCAATTAAAATACGGCACACCGAGGCAGACATCGGATGCGCCGCCACAGGCGCCAAGATAATCATAGGGAATGGCCCAGACATTTTTGCCCTGCTGTTTTTTTTGCTTGGCCACCACCACGGCTTCGGTGGTGTCGATGCCGGATATCACCACATCAAAACCGGTGTTATAAAAATTCTCAGCCACCTGGGTGGGGTCGGCCGTCACGCCCGGGATGTTAAACCAGAAACCGATCCAGGTCACCTGAAATTTCAAATCTTTCGGAGCTTTTTTCAGTACTATTTCCCAGGCATATTTGGCCCCGAGGTAAGCCGATGCAGCCAGTCGTCGGGTTTCTTCGTTGATCAGAGGCCCGAGATAGCCGATTTTACCGGTTTTCGTCGTATGCGCGGCAACGAATCCCGCCATCATTTTACCGTATTCCATGCGGCCCATCAGGTTGCTGAGATTTTTAGAGGCCTTGCCGGTGAGCACATCGTCGCCGGAAATATGAATGAAATGGACGTCCGGATGCATCTGCGCCGCTTCACGGGTTCCGTCTTTCATATCATCGGAGTTGGCGATTATCAGCTTGGCCCCTTTTTCAACCATGTCATCAACCAATTGAGGGATGGTCACGCCGGGTCGGTCGGCCGGATTGACTTTATCGATATAAATCATTTTGGTACCGGGCACTTTCTCTTCAACATATTTGCCCCCGTCAAAGTGCGCCTGACTCCAGCCATGATCATTGTAAGGGCCCACCAGCAATAAACCGAATATCATTGGTTTTTCCTCTGCCAGGGCAGGTCCTGATAGGGCGAATGCAACCGTAATGAGAAAACAAATGATTGCCATTCCCCAAAAAAGTTTTTTAGCCATATGAATTCCTCCTTATAGTAATGATAAAATTCAGCTTGGTGTCCAGGAACTGAAACGTCTCTCTCGGCAATGCAACCTTATATAAATAAATGAAAGCCTCGGGTCAAGAAAGAAGAAAGGCCATTGAAAAAAACATTTCTTGTTGACTTTTACCAGATACTATGATGGATAAACCCTTTTAATAATGTTTAATTTGATTATAAAAAAGACTAAGTAAGGAGGCACACATTGTTTGGTTTTGAAAACATAACGGCCAACAACGGCTGGGCCATGGCGGTTGTTGGCGCTACCACAGTGTTTCTGGGCCTGATTGTCTTGTCCTTTGTGATTTCACAAATCCACAAAGTTCTTAAGTTCTGGGAGCAAAGCGATGCGTTTTTTAGCCGCAACAAAAAACAGGCTCAAATCGAGGAGCCGGAAACGGTCAAAACGCCCGTTCCCATACCGCGTCATCTGCCGTCTGCAAAGGAGCTTACCAGCATTTACAGGCCGTTGGTCGAGCAGCTCAAACAGCCCTTTGATCTTTTACAACTATTTGAAATATCTAATAAAATGGACCTTCCCCACCCTCATCTGTCGATAAAATATTTGCAGGCAGCCGGCGTATTGGTCCCCCAAGGGGATGGTACGTTCACCTGGGACAAACAAAAAGCAAACTAAGGGTTAAACCATGTTGGATCTATTCTACCAATTTCTTTCAAACACCGGCTATTTCTTAGCGGACTACCGCCATATCGTCATGATCTTTTTCGGCTGTATATTCCTGTATCTTGGGACAGCCAAAAAATTCGAGCCTCTGTTGCTGGTTCCCATCGGCTTTGGGATTTTAGTCGGCAATGTTCCTTTTTTTAAGGGCTTTGGGATCGGTATTTATGAGGACAACAGCGTTTTGCATTATCTTTATTTTGGCGTGACCACCGGTGTCTATCCTTCCATCGTCTTCCTGGGTCTGGGAGCCATGACCGATTTTTCATCATTGCTGGCCCAACCGAAATTAATGCTTTTGGGGGCAGCCGCCCAGATGGGCATCTATTTTACCCTTTTGGGGGCCTTGTTTTTTGGGTTTCTTCCCAAAGAAGCCGCTTCGATTGCAATCATCGGCGGCGCCGACGGACCGACATCTATTTTCTTAACCGCAAAACTTGCACCGCACCTCATTGGACCCATTGCCATTGCGGCTTATTCATACATGGCGCTGATACCGGTTATCCAGCCGCCGATCATGACGCTGTTCACCTCACGGCAAGAACGCCTTATCAGAATGCCGCCCGGTCGGGAAGTATCCAGAAAGGAACTCATCATATTTCCGGTGGTAGCCGTCCTGCTGTGTTGTTTTCTGGCCCCGACCGCCCTGCCGTTGCTGGGCATGCTGTTTTTAGGAAACTTTTTAAAAGAATGCGGTGTGGTCAATCGTCTGGCCAATACGGCCCAATCGGCCATCATCGATACGGCGACAATATTACTGGGTTTCACGGTGGGTGCCAGCACCCAGGGCGATGTGTTCGTGACGCCCAAGGCTTTGGGTATTTTCTTTCTGGGTGCCGTCGCATTTTCGATTGCCACCGCCTCCGGTGTCATTTTTGCCAAAATCATGAATATATTTCTGAAAGAGAAGATAAACCCCCTGCTGGGGGCTGCCGGCGTTTCCGCGGTTCCCGGCTCCGCCCGGGAAGTTCATTTGATGGGCTTGAAAGAAGACCCCACAAACTTTTTGCTGATGCACGGAATGGCATGTAACTCATCGGGAGTTATCGGCTCCGCCATTTGCGCCGGTATTTTGTGGAGTTTTTTCATCTGATTGTTCCTAAAGGAGGCGATCATGCAGGCAAAAATCATTATCAAACGAAAATTCATTAAAGGCAAACAAAGAGAGATTATTGCGTTGCTCAGGGAATTGCGTTCCGGGGCCCTTCAACAACCCGGGTATATTTCCGGCGAAACCTTGACATCGGGCGACGATCCACAAACGCTGGTGGTTATCGGAAGCTGGCAAGACATGGAAAGTTGGATTAATTGGAGAGAAAATGATACAAGAAAAACCCTGGAAAGGATGCTGGAAACCTACCAGGAAACATCGAGCGAATACCAGGAATTAACGTTGGGGGCATTCATCGAAGAATAAATGTCCCATTGCAGGCGGCCCCAGCTATCGTGGTGAATTAAAGCCAAGCTTAGCAGCATCCCCCCCGTAAGAGCTGAGTTGGTTTATAAATATTCACAGGTTAAATTTATGCCGTCCAAGGTGGTTTTGAAGGATGAACATCGAACGTTCAACGTTGGACGTTCGATGTTCATTTTTTTCAGTAAACCTTCCACAGTCCCCTGTCGTAAAAATAACTTAGTGCTATTGGTGCCCCTCTTTTCTTAACAACTCCTGGTGCCACCGGGCAAAATCGTACATGCCGATAAACCGTTCATCATCATTGACTATCCCCAGGGCCATTTCAAGAACCCCTCTGCCATAAGCGTTGCTGTACCCCTCAGAATCGCGCGATTGCAAAAATTCTCTCACGAGCATCTGGGTGGTACGCTTGGTTTTATCTTTGCGAATATCAATGGGATCTTTGGGCTCCTCAAAAGGATCCCACTTATCATAGCCTTTTTTAAGAATGTGCTTCTGGCGCCGCGACGACATGCTGTCAAACACTGCCTTTTTCCTGCTTTCTGCTTCTTCAGGAGAAAATTCACTCATTTCTTTTTCCTCGAACGACGCTTGTGGGATGTTTTTTCCACCGGCTCTTCGGCAATTCCTAAAAATACGTCATCAAAATCCATAATCACTGCCGAAGATAGCGGAACGAGCAAGTCTGCCAGTTTAATATTCTTTGATTGGATGTCTCGCAGCAGTTCCGCAGATATCTGCTGCAACTGGCTGTGAACAGCATCCAGGTTGACTGTCGGATATTTTTCCCCCTGTTTGAACCCGGATTTACCGCAGGTGTGCCCGGCACCGCCGATGGCAGTCGGGATGCCGTAAAAGCGACAGGTGATTGGACGATATTCGTAGAGGGCACAAAGCTCTTTTTCATTTAAAAGCGG
>JBAVYC010000074.1:0-2103 GCA_049698595.1 Desulfobacterales bacterium
TCGCCGACCTGCTCGGCCTTGATGATGTAGCCCTGCTGTTTATTGCGAATGGATTGCAACGGAAGATCCGGCTGAACTTTTTCATAAACTCTGTTGCGGCCGATACTTAAGATCAATTTCGCACTGAATATGTCATCGAGGGGAAGATTTTTTTCCAGCACCCGGACCTGCATGCCGTGGCGGTTTCCGTCAGAATTAAACTTGTCCAGTACCGCGTTGATATGTTTTTGCAATATGTTGGCAGCGGTACGTTCAGCGGGTGCCGGATTTTCAGGAAGAACAATCACCGGAAGAAGTGATCGCGGAATCCCGGCATCGCAATAGACGACATCACTTACCCATTGGAGTCTTTTGGGTGTGGGAATAATTCTTTCTGCCAGGGTGAGTTGTCGGGCAAAAAATGGTTTGAAACGCTCTAAGGCCGTAAAGTTCCATTTAGAGTAACGATAGTCGATATCGTCCAGCCACAGGGTACCGGTACCTTTCAAACCGAAAAACAGACGGACGAAGCGGGCCCTGTCCGGGATATCGCCTTCCGAGAAGGGGTAATTGTAAGATCTTCCTCTGACCGTGCCCCAGGGGAAGTCATCAATCCGCCCATAATTTGAAAAAGAATAGCTTTTGTCGGAATTGTCAATCAGTGTTCCGGTAACGGGGTTCAAGTATCCCGGATTGACAGGCTCCCGGTGTTCATTAAAAAACAGTACCTTTATAACGACCGCATCGTAGAGTTGGCCACCCAACCGGTACTTATTGCTGACAATGTCTATTAGTCTGATACTATAGGTGAAATCGTAATTGCCCGGGATGACGGGAATATAGTCACTGATGATCCCTTCGGCTGCATCCAGCTCGGATGCCTTCTTTCTTGCAATCTTAACGCTATGGCGGCCGGCGTTTACTTCTGCCGCGGCCCTTGACCCTGATGGCGGTGTGACCCATTCAACGTTTTGACCAACCTTTTGCCATCCTTCCAGCATGAAGGCCTTGGCCGGTTCACCTGCTATAATGCTGCCATTTTCAAAAGAGGGATTTATGACAAGATTGGCTTTTTCGAATTGCTGCAGGCGGGTGCCATAAGGGATGCTCAACGGATCGGAGCTGGACCACGAAGAACGTCTGTAAGTCGCTTGGGTCTTCTCGACAGCTGAGCACGCATTTAAAATCAGGAAAGAACAGATTAATAATAAAAAGACAGGCTTCATTATCCTGTTTTTACGGAAAGATTAGACTTGAATTCAAATTCGTAAATCTGGTCACTCAGAAATTCCGCTTCTTCTTTATCCAGAAGGTCCAAGTTCACAAATTGGAACTCAAGGAGATTTCTGATGGTCAGGCAACGGTTTTCAAAGCGTCCACTGTGACCAAACTGATTTTTTAAGCTGACGCTGCCATCCTTTTCGACTTTCCACACATCCGTCTTGTAAAGAAACTTCATGCGATAGAGATCTAAAAGGGTGTTATGAAAACTGACATCATCGAGAATGTGGGGTACTTCCAATTTGTCGAGGATTGTTTTGAATCTCCGGACGGCTTGTTTGGTAGATTGAATTTTATGTTCTCCAATTCTTATCGTACTGAGATCAGGCATGGTTAGTGCTCCTATCGACCAAATTGTTCATATTGGGTTGGAAGACGTTCCAGAGGCCTTGGCTCACATCCCGTGATGCCGTTGCACGTACATCCGAGAAGGTCGCTGTTTTTCACGTCAATTCCTCCAGCTTAATCTATAACCTTCGGAGACCTGAAGGTCTCACCTGGTTTTAGCGTGTGATGTTAGGATTGGGTGAATAATCAGCTTCACATCAATTAAAAATTGATGACCAAGGCCCTAACTCTGGAACGCTTCTGAACAACCACTGACGACAACTTGTAGCAGAAATTATGCCAAATCAGTTTATTGCTTATATCTCCTTGAATTATAAATGCTTATTGTGTGAGTGCTTTTTTTGACTTGCTCCTGAATAGGTAAAGTACGAACTAAATTTGTGAAAAAAGTTTCACAGAACCGGTTTTACCCCTTGTTGCAACTTTGGGCTTGCATGTCTTTTCTCCGAGCTGTAAGCCGGCTGCGAGCCGGAAGCCGGTCTATTTCCTGCCGCT
>JBAVYC010000075.1:0-5393 GCA_049698595.1 Desulfobacterales bacterium
TGACGGCCCTGCAACCTGAAAATATACTAATGGCCGGAATCGAAACCCATGTATGCGTCTACCAGACAGCCCGAGATTTGATAAAAGCGGATTACACAGTGGAGATCATTGCCGATGCAGTTTCATCTAGGACGGTTGAAAATAAATGTATCGGCTTGGAGAAGATCAGAGATGCAGGTGCCCAGATAACCAGTGTTGAAACAGCGCTGTTTGAACTGCTCGGAACGGCTGAAGGCGATCGATTCAAAAGGATTCTTGAAATTGTAAAGTAGATACCCGGGCCCAGCTTCCGACCCGTAGGGCATGCAACCCAGAGGGAGGGCTCGGCTCAGGTTCCGCCCAGAAAGAGAGTGCTTGTTTAGTTACATCTAAGCACCTGAAATTATTTCAGCTGTTTTGGTCATTTGTATTTAGATCATTGGATATTGTTTCGTATTTCGGTATTCGAATTTCAAGTTTTGAGTTTTAGGGCTTTCCGGCTTGCCACTTTACCTTCCATCCGCCGAAATCAAAGCACTAGGTCCCTTACGCCATGCTCTCTGCCCCATGCTCTTTGCCCTGTGCCCTATGCCTTTTGCCCCATGCTCTCTGCTCTCTGCTCTCTGCCTTTTGCCCCATGCCCTTTGCCCTGTGCCCCATGCCCTTTGCTCTATGCGCGCTGCCCTATCAGCGCCGCTCCGATGGCCCCGGTTATCTGGGCTTCGGGTGAAACCGCTATTTTCTTACCTGTTTTTCTTTCCAGGGCTTTGACCACACCAATGTTCTTGGCCACACCGCCGGTCATCATGATCGGGGCTTCAAGGCCCACCCGGCCGGCCATTGCCACAACTCTGGCGGCAATGGACTCATGGATCCCGGCAATGATATTCATCCTTTTTTCACCATTTGAAATCAGAGATATGACTTCCGATTCCGCAAAAACCGTGCAAAGACTGCTGATATTCGATGGTTTGTCGGCATTTAATGAGAACTCCCCGAAATCATTCAGATCGACCTCCAGAGCTCTTGCCATGACTTCCAGAAACCGACCGGTTCCGGCGGCGCATTTGTCGTTCATGGCAAAATCCTTCACCCTGCCAACATCAGATACCACAATGGCTTTGCTGTCCTGCCCACCGATATCGATGACGGATCGAATGGCCGGATCCAGGTAATGAGCGCCCTTAGCATGGCAGGTGATTTCAGTGACCGCTTTGTGGGCGATGGTCACGCTGTTTCGACCGTAACCCGTTGATATGATCTTATCGATGGATGAGGCTTTCAAGCCCAAGTCTTTAATGACACTCTCAAACACCTTTTCCCCGGCATTTCGGGCATTATAACCGGTCATAATCAACTTATGCGAGATCACTTTGCCGTCTTTTACTACCGCTGACTTGGCGGTGATCGAACCGACATCAATACCGACTGTAATCATTTTGCATCATCCCTCTTTTTTCTTGACTGGAATACAATGTAGCTGTATTGTAGCTTTCAAATTCAACTGTTTACCGCATCGGCCGCCAACAATCAAGCCAATTTATTAACGGCGAACTCTGAATACTTCGATGAAATGATGGATCAATTGGGGTTGCCGCAAGAAATACTCTTTTTACTATAATTTGCATCCGAATAAGAGGCCAAACACCGTGCCAAACGAAAAAAGTTACAATAGCGATCAAAATCCCGAAAATGACAAAGAACCCGTCGCGGACGCTCCCAACAGAAAGGTCAAATTCGAGATATACGGTGAAGAAATGCTTGAAAAGCGGGTCAAGTCGAGCGGAAACAGCGGCAGGGTTTATCTTCCTCCGAATTGGGTCGGGCACAAAGTAAAAATCATTCGAACGGATTAAAATTAAGGCAAAAAAGGGATTCATTTGTGGATAAAGTTCAAACAAGAAAGTTACACAAAGAAGATGCACCTGAAATCAGCCGAATCTATGCGGCCATCACCAGAAAAGCGGTGAATTCGGATTTCAAGCGGGTGGTTGAAGAGCATGCCCTCAGGGATGATGAAGCTTGCTTCGTTGCCGAGCATGAGGGTAAAATCGTAGGTTTTATGATCAGCTACATCCTCACCGGCGGTTTCGGGATGACCAAAAGCGCCTGGATCGCCACGTTGGGCGTAGACCCGGATTTTATGGGAACGGGAATCGGCGCCGGTTTGGCTGAAGAAACATTCAAGTATTACAAAACCCAGGGGATCGAAAACGTTTACACGTCGGTTCGCTGGGATTCCACCGATCTGCTGTCTTTTTTTAAGACTTTAGGGTTTGATCGCAGCAATTTTATCAATTTGAGAAAGATTATTGAATAAATTAAGGCTAAAGATATATTTCGTGTCTAAAAGCACGAAAACACGAAATTGCATGAGAATGAAACCAGTTTCGTGTTTTCGTGATCAGTTGCCGGTACCGGTTAAGCCGGATCCGGGTCTTTTTGTTTTTTGCCACCGAAATATTTCATAAACTGGGCGCGTTCATAAGCGGCCGGATTACTGCTCTTTGCCTGGCTCATCTTTCCTCTGAAATCGGACAGGCTGCCGTAGCCTTTGCCTTCCATCCACTCCTCCAGGGTTTTGAGCATTTCGCCGATTCGCCCCTTGCCGTTTGTATAGAGGGTGGAGGCCACCTGGACGGCATCCGCGCCGGCCAGCAGCTGTTTAATGAGCGCAACCCCATCATGAACCCCGGTTGACGCGGCCAGATCGCAATTGACCCTTTCGGCCATGATGGCAATCCAGCGCAAAGAAATCGACAGGTCGGACGGAGCGCTGAAAACATTAGAATTTTTCACCTCGAATTTGTCGATATCGAAATCCGGGCTGAAAAAACGGTTAAACAACACCAGTCCGGAGATACCGGTGCTGGACAATTTTTGGATCATGGGTCCCAGGTTGGAAAAATAGTAGCTAATTTTCAAGGCGATGGGAAGGTTGACCGCTTTTTGAACCTGTTCAATGATCTGGAAATAGGCCTTTTCTTTTTCTTCACTGGTACGCTCAAAGTCAGAGGGCAGGAAAAACATGTTCAACTCCAGAGCATCGGCCCCGGCCTTTTGCAGCTGAGATGCAAAAGCGAGCCATTCGTGGGAGTAAACACAGTTCACGCTCGCAATGACGGGAATGGAAACGCTTTTTTTGCTTTCGCTGATAAGTGCGGTGTACTTGTCTAAATTGTCCTCTTTGATCTTGTAATCATAGTAATCAAATTGATCGAGGTTGTACCCTTTCGACTCGGCTTCTTTCAGGATATCCTCATATTCAAATGCAATCTCCTCTTCGAAGATGGACTTTAACACCACGGCCCCGGCACCGTTTTCTTCAAGCTCTTTGATGCTTTTGACCGAATTGGTTAAGCCTGAGCTGCCAGCAATAACGGGATTTTTTAGTTTCAGCCCCAGATACTCAGTTGATAAATCCACCATTTAATTTCCTCCTTTGCGAGTAATGTACGGCCACCAAGGCACTGGCCCGAGTTGCGGTAAATAATAAAACGTTAAATTATAACAAAAACCGGAGTAAACCCCTACAATTTTTAACCCGAAAGAATAATATCATAATGCCAAACTGTCAATCAGTTAAAACAAATCATTATCGTTTCATCCTTCGAAATTAAAATTCACCTCCAACCTCTTTTGTTTGAGCGTTCAACCTTTAGCTTCCCAGATCCTCCTTATCTCATTCCCCATTCCAACTTCCGCATTCCGACTTCCGCATTCCCGCCGGGGTAAAGGCCGCTATGGCCCCCTACGAGCCGGAGGCCGACATTCAAATTATGTCTTCCTTCCTTTGCCTCTCCGGCACAGCGCATAACCGAACAGCGCGGCACCGGCGGCACCGGCAATCTGGGTATCCCAGTCGGTTTTCATACGCTCCATTCCGATCATCGGCATCAGCCGGTCCATCACGCCGCGGTTCTTCGCCATTCCGCCGGTCACGGCAAACTCGGGCTTGACGCCGACCCGATCAACCAGGGAGTAAATTCGGTTCGCCATGGCCCTGCAATAGGCCGCCAGCACTTCCTCCTGGGCCCAGCCTTTACGCAAAAGCCCGACAGCCTCAGATTTAGCATAAACGACGCAAGTGCTCGACACAGCCTCCGGCTCTTCGCCCGAATACTGAAACGACTTATCGCCGACTTCGTTAATGGACACCCCCAGTAAATCACAAAGGACTTCCATACCGCGACCGGTGCCGGCCGCACATTTATCGTTCATCAGAAAATTGGTGACCTTTCCTTTTTCATCACACTGTATCGCTTTGATATCCTGACCGCCCACATCCAGCACCGTGTGTACCTGGGGGCCGTAAATGAAATTGGCGCCGCGGGCATGGCAGGCAATTTCCGTAATGGTGCGGTCCGCAAAAGGAACATTGACACGTCCATATCCGGTTCCGATACAATAATCCATACGTTCTTCGGTCAGGTCTGTCGTTTGCAGTGCAAATTTCAAGGCATTGCGGGCACTGTCTGGACTGTCCGACCCGGTTCGCATGTTGCCGTATGCATAAATTCTTCCATCGGCCATAATAACAGCCTGAGAACTAACGGAACCTACGTCGATACCGACCGTAATATATTGTGCCGATTTCCAGTCGATATCAGGATTTTTCCAGTTGGATTCGGTCCACCGCCAGAACTCCTTTTTGTTTTCATCAGCCATTTCCATATCCTTCAATATTGATGTTATTCGTTATTGGTTATTCGTTATTCGTGTTACCTCCCCAGTAAAATCAATCCCAATCATGTGGATAGGTTTGCTTTGTCGTAGGTGCTCTTTTCAAATAACAAATAACCCTTAACGGAGTCTAGGCTTCTTCAGCCGCTACCACCGCAGCCCCGGTGGCTGCACCGTACTCCGGCTCATCGGGGATGCAGATTTTTTCAACCTTCAATTCCCGCCGCATGGCTGCCACAAATCCGGGATTGTAGCCCACCCCCCCAATCATCGCAATATCTTCATTGACCCCGACGCGTCGAATCATCGATGCGATCCGGCCGGCCATGGAATCGTGAATGGCTTTGCAGATATCCGGCTTGGCCGTCTTGGCATGGATCAACCCGACAACATCGGATTCGGCAAAAATAACACACTGGGTGTTCATGGGGATCTTTTTGTCGGATTGCATGCAAAGCCGACCCATTTCTTCGATAGTGACCTCCAGGGCCCGGGCCATGGCCTCGATAAACGTGCCGGCACCGGCGGCGCATTTTTCATTGATGGCAAAATCGATGGGATTGCCGCTTTCATCCATTTTGGCCGCCCGGCCTTCCTGCGCACCGACATCGGCCGCCGTCCTGGCGTTGGGAAAGAAATAATGGGCCCCTTTCGACATGGCTATAATGTCATTGACATCATCGTCTGCCATGGAAATAGCATTTTTCCCGGATCCGGTGCCGCAAATACGT
>JBAVYC010000076.1:0-2241 GCA_049698595.1 Desulfobacterales bacterium
GCATTTGTTAACCTGTAAAAAAAGGGGTATACAGGGATCAATCACAGGCTCCCAGGCGGGGAACCGGATATGTCTGTAAAGATGAAGGGGGCATTGCCCTGCCCCCTTCGGGCAATCAAGATGGAGACCCCCATCCCGATCACCATACCAATTACATATAATACATACGCTTGCCTTTATTCGCAAGGACTTCTTGCCAGTTATTTGTGCGAAACGACTTGCCCGAAATATCCTCACGATTGCTCCTCACAGTCCCCACCGACCGCGCTTGAACTGACGAACTGCACCGTAGATCGGACGGCAATGACTCTTGAAAAGGATGACTACGGTATCGATACGGTGGTCAAAGGAAAGGTCAAGATCGTTCTGGTCAAATGTCCCATTTGCAAAAGCCGGTACCGGCTGCTTCCATCGGATATCCTTCCACGCAAGCTCTACACGCTGCCGGTAATCGAGCTTTCGATAAGCCTTTACAACCGAGGAGACCTTTCGTTGCGTCAGGTGGTGTGGGATCAGCTCTACGGTGAGCGGACCCCTCAGCACACGACATTGCACGGGTGGACCGAGGGCTTGGGAGCCTGGTGGCAGGGCCGCACGATGGGGGAAGTGGCCTTTGCTGTTCCTGCCACCAGGGTCCTGGCGGAGTTGGAAATTCGGTTCCCACAAATGAAATCACTGCATTCAATGCCGGTTCGGATCAATCGGCAGCGTTACCGCAGCCAGGGGCGTCGGCAACGTCTGGAGGCCTGCAAACGCTTTGAAATTATTAGCACAATGCTTGAAGTCAAAAACGCTTGGAAGTTTGTCGAACTCAACCGTCTCATCATCAGTTGGGGCAATTCGCTGGGTTTTGGGTTTAAAACCGGGATTTGCTGCACGGCGATTGAACACATTGATTTGACGGATGTGCGATCATGGCTTCAAATTTCGACAAAGGAGCCATTGTCATGTCCAATTCATGGGAGATCGCCACCTGGCGATTCGAAATGATCAGTGCACTGCTGGATGCGAACCTGACCGAAGCGCAAAAACGGCGCATTGTCCGCGACCGAACCAAACGTGCTGTTAAATGGCCGCATTCATCAGAGGACAAGCCCATCGGCAAAAGCACTTTGTTTCGATGGTTACAAAACTACCGCGAAAAGGGCTTTTTGGGGCTGATGCCCAAGGCCAGAAAAGACAAAGGGCTGCCCCGATCCGACCGCTCGCTGCAGGTGGACTACGCCCTGGGGCTGCTCTACGAACAGCCCGAGCGATCTTTGACTCAGCTGATGCTCTACCTTGAGCTGGAGTTCGGAAAGCTGTCTTACAGCCGCTCGACTCTGAGCCGGGATCTTCATGCACATCCGGCCTTTCAGGGAATTTTGCGGCGCCGAAAAGGCACAGACAAAAAGCTGCGGGATCTTTACGAGACCGACCACCCGCACGACAGCTGGCAACTGGATGCCAAAGGACCGTTTCCGGTGACTTTGATCAACGGCAAAACGATCCGGGTTCACGTGCTGTCGATTCTCGATGATTTTAGCCGTTACATCATCGCCGCCATCATCGCACCGGCCGAGAATATCGAGGCGGCCGTCAGAGTTTTTCGTTTGGCCGCATCCAAGTGGGGAATAGCCCTGCGCATGCAGTTCGACCGTGCTTCGGCTTATGACTCGAAGGTTTTCCGCACCGGGCTTGCCATGCTGGGCGTGCATCGCAACTGGGTAAAGTCCCGCAATCCAGCGGCTCAGGGAAAGATCGAGGCCTATCACAGATCCCTGAAAAGATGGTTTGTCAATGAACTGCCCAAACAAGAGGTTGTCGACCTCGAACACCTCGAGGCGTTGCTTCAGGCAACGATCGCGCTTGTCTACAACCGACACCACCACCGTGAGATAAAGATGTCTCCGCAACAAGCCCTGGCGCAACGCATCTCAACGCGGCGAGTCGGTGCAGCCGAGCTGGCTCAGGCATTTAAGGTCCATATCAGGACCAAAAGCCACCCGACCACCGGACAGGTGGCCCTGCCCAATGGGCTTTTCCGCGTCCCCGCCCGCTATGCAGGCAAACGATGTGACTTTCGCTATGACCCTGTGGACAAACACCAGGCCTCGCTGGTCATCGATGACGAGCACCAGCTCCCGCTGAAACCCTTCACCAAAAAGCGCCCGTTTGATTATCAAAGGGCAAACGAAAAACGGGGCACCGGACAGCTGCAAAAACTTCTCGATCTGTGGCGCGGTCATAGCCGACCCAATG
>JBAVYC010000077.1:0-7102 GCA_049698595.1 Desulfobacterales bacterium
GAGAATGCCCGACGTTCTCCTTTGATGCAGTCCGTAAGTTTTCCGGTGGTCTGCTGCAACGGCGGTATCCGAAACTCGCGCTCGGGAAGGCTTGCACGAACCTTAAACGTCACAAATTCTACCGGGGTTTCCGGATAGGTGCGACCGTAGAGTTTCTTGTAGACGCCGTCGAAAAGCGCCCGAATCTGAACTTTTTCCCATTGATTAAAAGACCTTTTTTCAACGCGAATGTCGGTTTCCGCACCTTGACCCACGAACCGCATCATCAGGGTCCGCTCGAACGTCACCGTTTCGTCCTTGCCCGCCTGCTGAAGAATGGCGGCGCCCTCTTCTTCGATTTCTTTGAATAAGTGTTCGATCTCATCAAAGTCGGCGTCGTCCAGGGTGACGCGGTGACTCCTGGTCAAATCAAAGGCAACCGGGGCTGTGAAAAAACCAAGTGCGGATCCCACGCCGGCCAGAGGAGGAACGAGGATCCGGGGTGCACCGATTTTTTTGGCCAGGCCATAGGCATGCACCGGACCCGCACCGCCGAAAGCGGATATGGTAACAATATTTGGGTTTCCGCCTTTTTCCGCAATATGGGTTTTGGCCGCGGCTGCCATGGTCTCATTGATCAGGTCGTGAATGCCGAAGGCCGCTCCCACCGCCGTGGTGCCAAGTGGTTTGGCAACTTTTTCCTCCAGGGCCTTTTCCGAAGCCGCTTTGTCCAACGGCATGGTACCGCCTAGAAAATAGTCAGGATCCAGATAACCCAGCACCAGATCGGCATCGGTCACCGTGGGATTTTCACCGCCACGCCCGTAACAAGCCGGCCCGGGATCTGCTCCGGCACTTTCGGGACCGACCTGCAAAAGACCCATTTTGCTCATCTTGGCAATGCTGCCGCCGCCGGCCCCGATCTCCATCAAATCCACTACCGGTACCTGGATCGGCAAGCCGCTGCCTTTTTTAAAACGCTGAACACGCCCCACCTCAAAGGTCGATACCAGCCCGGCCTGTCCCTTCTGGATTAAACAGGATTTCGCCGTTGTACCACCCATGTCGAAGCAAAACATGTCTTTTACCTGAAACATCCGGCCGTAATGCTGGGATGCAATCACCGCCGCAGTGGGTCCGGATTCAATGATTCTTACCGGAAACTTGCGGGCGGTCTCAACGGAAGTAATCCCACCGGATGAAAGCATTATGAACAGTTTGCCTTTAAAGCCGAGCGATTCCAGACGGGAAGAAAGCTTGGCCAGGTATTTGGCAGTAATCGGTTTGACATACGCGTTGGTTACCGTGGTGCAGGTTCTCTCATATTCGCGGATCTGGGGCAAAACTTCAAATGACGTGGATAGGGACAGATCCGGCGCCGCTTGCTGAATCAGATCCTGGATCGCTTTTTCGTGTACCGGGTTTTCATAGGAGTTAATCAAACAAACCGCTAAAGATTCGATTCCCAGCTCGAGCAAATTGCCGAGCACCCGGCGTACCTCAAGTTCATCCAAGTCCTCGAGCACCCGGCCGTCAACGGTGATACGTTCTGAAACCTCATGACGCAGCGATCGTGGTACCAGCGGCAGTGGATACTCGGAGAAAATGTCATAGGCATCGTATCGAAGCTCACGGCCCAACTCCAGCACATCACGAAATCCACGGGTGGTAATCAGACCGGTTTTGGCCCCTTTTCTTTCTATGATGGCATTGATCACCAGGGTGGTGCCATGAATGATTTCCTCGATTTGCGGCATAAATCCGGGCGTGCGCTCAAGCAATTCCCGAATACCCTGCTCCACCGCATCAGAGGGATCCCCCGGGGTGGTCAGACATTTGTTGATGGTAAATTCGCCCGTATGGTCGTTCACCAAAACAAAATCCGTAAACGTGCCGCCGATGTCACAACCCAGTCGGTAAACCGATTGGGAATTGGGGATTGGGGATTGGGGATTGGGTTCCTCAGATCCTTTTCTTTCTTTATTCATACTCCCATTCTCAACATTCACCATTATGCTCTCAATTCCTACAAATTTGGATTAAGTTACAACAAATCCGAAATCCAAAATCCCATATCCAAAATCAAAAAAGGCTTGGTTCCTGCCATTCGCCGAAAAGATCGCGAAAAACGCCGGCCATCTCGCCCACGGTGGCATATGCCCGACAGCAGTCCACCAACAACGGCATCACATTCTTACCGCTGCGCGTTCCCTGCTCCAATTCTTTTAACGTTCGGGAGACTTCCCGGCTGTCGCGGGTCCGGCGCAGTTCTTTGAGGCTGGAAATCTGCTGGTCCGCCCATTGTTCATTGTATTCATGAAGTTCCACATCGGTCTGGTCCTCAACTTCATCGACGTATTTGTTGACACCAACCTTGATGTATTCCCCCTTCTGAAGCCCCTTTTCGTATTCATACGCCTGCTGGGCCACTTTTCGCTGGATAAAGCCGGTGGCCACCGCATGCACCATGCCGCCGATCTCCTGAATCTGCTTCATCTCATCGAGAATTTTTTCCTCCATCTGTTTTGTCAGCGTCTCGATGAAGTAAGAGCCTGCCAGAGGATCCACCGTGTCACGCAGCCCGACCTCATCCATGATGATTTCCAGGGTGCGTAACGACAGCAATGCGGCCCTCGGGGTCGGAATGGTATAGGCTTCGTCGAATGAGCACAGCGCCGTGGTTTGAGCCCCGCTCAGTGCAGCTCCCAGAGCATAAAAGGCGCCACGCATGATATTGTTTTCAGGCTGGTCCTTGGTCAATCCGCTGCCGCCGCCGCCAAAAAGACCTCTGAGAAATAATTTCTTTTTATCCTCTATACCGTATTCTTCCCGCAGCATCTTGGCCCAGAGTTTTCGGGCCGCTCTGAACTTGGCAATTTGCTCCCAGAGGTTACCGAACACATTCAGGTTGAAAGAAAAGCGCCCGACAGCATCCGCTGCCTGCATCCCCCGCTGGATCACGTTATCCATATATGCTTTGGCTATCTCGAAGGCACAGGCGACTTCCTGGGCAGGCGTCGCGCCGGATTCGCGAATGTGATAACCGCAGATACTGACCGGATTGCAGCGCGGAAGTTCTTTGGCCGAGTATTCAATACTGTCGCCCACCAGGCGGACCGCGTCTTCCACCGGAAATATCCAGGCCCCGCGACCGATCATTTCTTTGAGAATATCATTCTGGGGTGTTGCACTGATTTTTTCTTTGGAATATCCGAATTTTTCCGCCGTGGCCTGATACATAGCCAGCGTAATGGACGCCACGGCATTGATGGTCAGCCCGGAACCGATTCGATCCAGCGGGATTCCTTCAAATGCAATTTCAAAGTCCCGCAGGGAGTCCACCGCCATCCCGACACGGCCCACTTCGCCGACGACTTTGGAATCGTCCGAATCATAGCCCATCTGAGTCGGAAGGTCGAAGGCCACATTTAAACCCGTCTGACCGTGGGAGATCATCAATTTAAAGCGTTTGTTGGTTTCCTGGGGCGTACCGAAACCGGTGTATTGACGGGTGGTCCAGGCCCGGCTGCGGTATCCCTGGGGATGCAGGTTGCGGGTAAACGGATACTGCCCGGGATCGCCGAGATCCTTTTTATAATCGAATCCAACCTCATCGAGATCTTGCGGCGTATATACCGGTTTTACGCGGATACCGGATTGATAGATCACTTCTTCGATGCCGTCTTTTTCATTTTTAACATATTTTGCAACACCCATTTTTATTCCTCTTACTTTTGTTTAGTCGTAATCGTTCAGGCACTAAGCTTTTTCCGAGCCTGCGCTCGTAACAAACTGAAAACAGTGGTCAGATGACAGAAGATTAAAGCCGGAAAGATTGGAAGACAGATGCAGGTTTTGTTTTTACTCAATCAACCTATTCAACCCTGTCAACCCAATCAACCATATATACCCGTAACCCCGCAACGCGCAACTCGTAACCCGCTAGTTCACCACCCTACGAATGCCGGTCACAATATCGTCAAACGAGGTGCCGCCGGGAAAGACACCCACAATTCCCAT
This sequence comes from Desulfobacterales bacterium, assembly GCA_049698595.1. Classification (GTDB taxonomy): domain Bacteria; phylum Desulfobacterota; class Desulfobacteria; order Desulfobacterales; family JAFDCJ01; genus JAFDCJ01. The sequence goes on from JBAVYC010000077.1 coordinate 4,000, forward strand.
CTCGTTTAACTTCGGGATGTCCTGTTTGGGAATGACGCCACCCACGGTTACGGGGACATCTTCGATCCCTTCGGATTTCATCATCTCCAGTAATTTTTTGCAGATCGGAAGATGCGCTCCCGACATAATACTGAGGCCGATGACGTCTACTGCTTCCTGAATAGCCGTGCGCACAATTTGCTCGATGGTCTGATGCAGTCCGGTATATATGACCTCCATACCGGCATCCCGCAGAGCCAGGGCGGTAACTTTGGCCCCGCGGTCATGTCCATCCAATCCCGGTTTGCCCACAAGAATCTTGATTTTTTTTCCCGTCATGTGGTCTATTCTCTCCAGTTGTATGCTGTTAGTTATTGTATCTAAACTGAGCGGTTCCAGGCTCAGAGTTCAGGGTTAAAAGAGTACAATTGTTTAATAGGCGCCGTCTGGTTTTTTTTAACCCGGATAAACAGGAAATAACAAATTTGAAATTTTTTGATCACTGCCACTCAGCGCCTTTTGCCTGTCCCCTGCTTTCCAAATTCTCTGAGAACCTCATCCTGGCCACGCAAAATGTGGTCTCTAACCAGCATTTCCACACCTTCGGCATCCCGTTTTCGCATAAATTTCAACATCTGGATATGGTCTTCATTGCTGATTTTCGCAAGCTTATTATCTTTTAAAATCATTTGTCTGAATCTGAAAATCTGATCTCTGAGTGCGTTGATCATATGAATTAATCGGGGGCTTTTGCTGAGCGCATAGAGTAAATCGTGAAACTCCGTATTGATTTCCGGCAACACATCCAGTTTTCCACTGTTCAGACACACCTGAAATTCTTCAATCTTTGTTTCTAGAGCTTTGAGTTCTTTTGATTGATGCTTTACGGTTGCCAGTCGGGCTGCATATCCTTCCAGGACGCTTCGAATGCCAAAGGTCTCTTCGATGTCATCACGACCCAGGCCCAGGATCGTAAATCCACCCCGCGGCTGGCGTTCAATAAGCCCTTCGCGTTCCAGCTTGTGGATTGCCTCTCGGACCGGCGTGCGACTGATTCCCAGCATCTGCGCAATATGACTTTCAACAAGCCATTCTCCCGGCGTAATGTTGCCCCGGATGATGGCCTGCTTTAGGTTATCGAAGACATGCTGTCCCAGGGATTTTCGTTCCTGCAATACCTGCAACGGCCCGGGATCAAAACCTTTTAATTCAGCTTTTTTCCTCATCTAGGGTTCCTTAAAAGCCATGCTGCAAATTGTCTGTCTTCTGATCAATTCAATACTTCTTCGCAAAACGTACGCTATTTATTTTTGCCTCACGCAACGCCGCGAAGAACGCTACGAAAAACAAAGGCCAAATCTGTCTCCTTGCGTCGTTGCGCCGTTGCGTGAGACATGACCTTTTTCCGCCTTACCCATTCTAGATGATCCCCTTTTCTTTGAGACCGGAAAGCGCTTCATCGGAATAGCCGAGCTTGCGGCCATAAATTTCCTGATTGTTCTCCCCGAAACGGGGCGGAAACGAAAGTCGACGATCCGAGGACTCCAGAAAAGGTGTCATATTCGGCGGCGGTGCCAGGGTAATACGTTTCCCCGAAACCGGATCCTGGGCATATAGAAGTTTTTTCTCAATGAGGGCATCGGCAATCACTTCCGTCACCGTTTGAATTTTGCTTATGGGAACCGTAATTGAGGTGAACAGATCGATCAATTCCTCCGACGAATAGTTTTTAGTGATGGCATCAATGGCGGCGTTGAGGTTTTTCACCGCTTCGATGCGGCCTGCATTTTTTTCGTAAGCAGGGTTGTTCAAAGATTTGAAAATATCCTGGGACACCATGGCTTTCCATTGCCGATCGTTTCCAACCGCCAAATATACATAGCCATTGCTGGTTTGATACACGGAGCACGGACAAAAAAATTCATGGGTGTTACCACGACGGGAGATGGTTTTCCCGAAACTGGCGGTCAGGGTAATGGGAACCGTCAGCCAGGATACCGTAGATTCGAACATGGCCATATTGATACAACTTCCGGCACCGGTTGTCTGGCGTTTATAGAGGGCTTTCATCACCAGTCCGTAAGCGTGCTCACTGGTGCCCATATCCGGCAGTGGGATTCCCACAACCTGGGGATCACCATCGCCTTCCCCGGTAAGTTCCATCAAGCCCCCGCGGGCCTGCAAAATCGGATCATAGGCGCCCTCATTGCTGTCCGGACCAAAACCGGTAACTCCCAGCCAGATAATGTCCGGCCGCAACGACTTGAGGGTATCGTAATCGATGCCCAGTTTTTTATAATTCTTAGGCAACTGATTGGTGGCAAAAATATCCACCTTCAACTCCCGGATGAGGGCGTGAAATATTTTCTGGCCTTCGGCTTCCGCCAGGTTCAGGGTCAGGTCCTTCTTACCGGCATTGATGCACAAGAAATATGCGTTCATGCGCTCTTCGGACAGCACATTATCTCCGATCATCCGGTTGGGATCGCCATAAATCGGATGTTCCAATCGGATCACCTGCATTCCATCCTGGGCCAGTCTAAATGTCAAATAGGGTAAAACGGTTGCCTGTTCAAGGGATAATACGGTAAGATTTTTGAATAAGTCCATCGATTTTCTCCGTTTGGCAATCAGCGACTACCAGCAGAGCTGGGGGTATGAGGATGGCCCCTGGAAGGGGCCGGGGCCACCTCTGCTGGCGACCGCCGATTTTTTAATTTTTTTTTGATCTCTGTTTTATCGGATCAGACATATGCAAGGGCTTTGACACAACAGACGGAAAATTGATTATTGTATACGGTATACAAAGAACAGATGTCAAGAATTGTTTTTATGAAAAGGTGAGCTGCGATCCAATGGATCGCTCCTGGGGTTGATAAAAATCCTCGGCGTGCGGTGTTAGGCCGAGGATTTTCATGAGCCTAAGCGGCGCGAATCGAAAAAAAATGATTTATTTTCGAAGTTGAGATATCGTTGATTGGTTAAGTGGTTGTAAATATGGATTTATTCCATGCTTGCAAAACAATTGGACACTTCATGTTTCAACAATCGTAGCATTATGAAATTATGACTATAATTTACCTAATCAACCATTCAACCAGTAAACTATTCAACCAGGTCTGTA
>JBAVYC010000078.1:0-2304 GCA_049698595.1 Desulfobacterales bacterium
TGTGGGGAGCGACCTACCGGATTGTCACCCTTTTTTTGGACTATGTCTTCGGTTTCAAACCGCCGGGCCTTGCAGAGATTCCGATAATCGAAGGGTCTCTGGATCAAAACTACCTTACCGGGTATAAGTAGCCCCAAGGCCATGTCATATAAGAAGATAGTCAATTGGGGTTTTTATTGCTTTTTACAGAAGATTTATATTACATACGAACAGAAGAATTCGAGAATTAAACAGGAAAATCGGATATGCGAAAAATTGCCGTGGCAATGGCCAAAGGCGGCGTGGGCAAAACCACCACCGCTGTGAATCTGGCCCATGGACTCGCTTCACAGGGAAAGCGGGTTTTGCTGGTGGACTGTGATACCCAGGGACAGGTTGCGAAATTTTTGGGTCAAAAACCGCCATACGGGCTATACGAATTCATTACCGAGCGTCGTGATGACGGCCAACACATCGCCAGAAATGATAGCATTCATCCGTCGCGCCGGAATCTATGGATTCTCGACGGCGGTATCCGTCTGGTGGAGTTGAAGAACTGGCTGGGAGAACAGTCCCGGGCGGTTCGTCAGACCGTTTTGGCCAAAAAACTGGTTCCCAAGGAAGGCTCACTGGATTTTCTCATCTTTGACTGTGCGCCCGGATGGGATGTGTTGAGCGTCAACATCCTCATGGCGGCAAACGAAGTACTTTGTCCGGTGGCTTTACAGGGTCCGTCCTTGCAGGGGTTGAAAACATTTTTCAAATACCTGCAATCCGCCCAGAAGTTAAACCTCGATCTGCGTCTCGAGTATATCCTTCCGACCATGTTTGATCGCAGAACCCGTCACAGTCATGAAATTTTTGACCAGCTAAAAAAATATTTCAGCCGGCAGGTTTGCGATCCCATACACTACAATGTTCGTTTATCCGAAGCCCCTTCCTTCGGGCAGACCATATTTGAATACGCGGCCCGGGCCCAGGGCGCTTGGGACTACAAAAATTTAACCGAAAGGATTATTAACAATGGCGACCGGCAGGAACAAATTACCTGATTTTTTCAGTGAAAATGGGATTGACCCGGTTGAATCGGCCACAGGAAAGCGCCAGCCTTTCCCCGAAGGCAATGACAGATCTACCGGGAAAGATGCCAAAACCGGGATGTCGGCCAAGAAGAAAGCCGGCTTTTATCTATCCAAAGATATCATAAATCGATTTAACTTCAAGTTCCACGAATTGAAGCTGGCCGGCATTGCCATTGACAATAAATCCACCTTGCTGGAACTGGCGCTGGCATTTGCATTGGATGATCTCGATAAAGGCGAAAAGAGTCGGGTGCTGCAAAGATTGCATAGTTGACATCACGAGCAACCGATTTGCCTTTGCCGGATTAAATGCTTGTGCTATTTATTGACATTTTCCTCTGCCATCCAATCCGACCACATAATATGTTCGTAAAGCGGCCCCCAGCTTCCATAACTCTTGCGGTCACTGGCCAGATGCACACTGTGCAGAAATACCTTGATAATCATCCTTTGCAGCCGCCTGCGCAGTCATGGATTTTGTTATCCGTTAGCGTGCCGTTGTTTTCGTAGTATCGGTCCATTCCAGAATTTCTTCCTCTCTCCTGTCCGTCTTTTCTTTAAGGGTTGCCAGCTTGGGATCACTCTCATCGCCAATCATGGCTGTTGTTGGCGATATAATCGAATTTGGGGGGCATGAATATGGCACATCAGAAAGTGACCGCAAGTCATCTAAAAAGGCAGGCGTACTGCTACGTCAGACAATTCACATTGAAGCAGGTTTTTGAGAACACCGAAAGCACCAAACGCCAATATGCCCTTCGTGAACGGGCGATCGCTTTGGGATGGCCGGTTGTTCAGATCGTGACGGTAGATTCCGATTTGGGCGAAACGGCGACATCGGTATCTGACAGGCAAGGATTTCAAAAATTGATGACAGAAGTCAGCTTGGGCCGTGTGGGACTTGTGATGGGTATAGAAATCTCACGCTTGGCGCGCAAAAATGCGGACTGGGCTCGGCCGCTGTAGATCTGCGCCATAACCGACACCCTGATTCTTGACGAGGAGGGAGTCTATAATCCAACCGATTTTAACGATCGTCTGTTGCTCAATATGAAGGGACACTTTTTCCGAAGTAGAACTTCATGTGTTGAAATCCCGGCTTAGAGGAGGCTTTTTAAGCAAGGCCCGACGGGGTGAATTAAAAACGCGCTTGCCAACCGGATTTGTTTATGATCACAATGATAAAGTCATTATTGACCAGGACAAACAAATTCAACAAAGCATTCGTTTGTTTTTCGATATT
>JBAVYC010000079.1:0-17010 GCA_049698595.1 Desulfobacterales bacterium
GCCCTCTGCAATAGGCCCCATGCCCCATGCGCCCTGCTCTCTGCCTCAAATCTCAATTCGCGAAGCGCCGACCTTAATCCTTCTTACCCTCTCACCTTCTTATCTTCTCAGTTTCTATCCCTTCAGCTTTGAGCCTTCAGCATCTCAGCCTCCCACCTTCCCCGCTTCCCAACTTCTGCTTCTCTTTGCCCCATGCCCTATGCCCTATGCTCTAATCTTTCAGCCTCTTTTTATCGGAGCATCTGCAGTACCCAATTTTGCGGTCGATTTTCGGGCGCAGACTTCACATAATTGACGATCGCCGGCAACCCTGGCGACCGTATCCGTCCGCTTCTGCACAAAGTCAAGATACCTTGCCGGCCCCAATACGGCCCCGCAACTTTGGCAATACAGCAATTTCTTTCGATTGAGTAATGTGCCGCACAGAGAAAGAATTCTTTCGTCTCCGCGGTCTTCCATTCTCATGGCACCGGTAGGGCAATTGGTGGCACAAGCGCCGCATAAAATACAGCGTTCTTCGGTCACTCTGAAATCGGTTTCGACGGGATGGTCAAAGTCAAAATAACCCATTTGCAACGCATCCACTTTCATCCTGTCCCGGCAGACTTCAACACACTTGCCGCATCTCAGGCAGATATCGCAGCGCAGGCAGCGCCGGGCCTCTTCGCGTACCATGTTTTCCGTGTGGCCCAGCTCGACCTGCTGGAAAGTCGTACGGCGTCGATCGATGTTTAACAGCGGGATCTCGGGCCGCTTCAAGGTCATTTTGGTTATGGCCGGAACTTCCAGGTAGTCTACTCTTCCACGGCGTGTCGGCACCGGCGGCATACTGGGCTGAGGGATTCCGGATAACCAGCGGTCAATGGATTCGGCTGCCCGCTTGCCGCCACCGATGGCTTCAATGACTGTTGCCGGTCCGGTAACCGCATCACCGGCCGCAAAAACGCCCTCCAGGGAAGACTCCATAGTTGCCATATTGACGTTGATCGTATTGCGGCGCGTCCAGGCCAGGCCCTTGAGGGATTCCAGGCAGGTTTCATTGACCCGTTGGCCGATGGCACAAATGATCACATCCGCTCCGATTATATATTCACTATCTTCGATGGGAACCGGGTACTTTCGATCCTGCCCTTCTTTACTGACCAATTCTGCCTTCAGGCATCGCAGACCCTCCACGCGGTCCCGGCTTCCGACGATTTCACTTGGAATGTTTAAAAATTCGAACCGGATTCCTTCTTCTTCGGCCTGCTCCACTTCTTCGGTGTCGGCCGGCATTTCATACCGCGTCCGGCGGTAAGCCAGGGTCACCGATTCACATCCCAGCCGCAGGCAGGTTCTGGCCGCATCAATGGCCACATTGCCGCCGCCGATCACGACGGCATGTTTCCCCGGCACCTGCCGGTCTCCCAGGGCGACATTTCTCAGGAAATCTACAGCTTGTTTGACCTGGGTAAAATCCGATTCTCCGGGGACACCCAGTTTAAAAGAGTGGTGGGCGCCGATGGCAAAGAAAAACGCTTCAAAGCCTTCGGCTTTCAATTGCTCGAAGGTAATATCAGGGCCGAATGCGGTGTTAAATTGAAATTCCACACCCAGATTTTTTAACATGGCCACTTCGCGGTCGATGACTTCTCTGGGAAGCCGATAGCGCGGTATGCCCAGCAGCAGCATCCCGCCGGCCACCGGCTGCTGCTCGATTACCCGGACGTCATATCCCTTCAATGCCAGGTAATAAGCGGCACTCATACCTCCGGGGCCGGCACCGATGATGCCCACTTTCTTGTTTTTGTCCGGTTCCCGCGGCGGGTTTTTATAACTGCCTTCCGACATGGCCCTTTCGGCGGCAAAACCTTTGAGAGATTTTATGGAGATCGGGGTATCGATGCGTGCTCGCACACACATGAATTCACAGGGCCTGGTGCACACCAAGCCGCAGACCCAGGGAAAAGGGCAATCCCGACGGATGACGTCGATGGCCTCGGCATCGCGTCCCATCCCGATGAGGGTTACATAGGTTGGAATATCCAGTCCTGCCGGGCAGGTCATCTGGCAGGGCGCAGGGGCCAGTCTGAGGCAATCTCCCGACGAGCAGTTATGGGTATCGATATGGCTGATAAAGACTTCGCGATGTTGCGCCAGTGCGGTTCGCACCAGTTTCCCGGCATCTTTGGAGGGTTCCGTTTTGCCGTGTTCCTCCAGTTTTTGTGCCAAAGATTCCATGGTCGGCAGATGCTCGCTATCGGCTCTGCCCCAGGCAACATCGTTTAGTAATGCCAGAATATCTTCCGCCCTGCGTCTGCTTCTGGGGTCCGTGAGGCCACCGGAATCGATGGCGGCGTTCACTTTATCGATAATATCGGTGACCGGGCATGTATTTGCGGGCATCTCTTCCTCTCGTATACCAAAATCTCTCGGTAGGCATGGTGAACAGATATCGTTAAACCCAATATTCCATCATTCCTGTATTCCATTATGCTCCGCCTCCGGCGGATGAGCGAAGCGAACTAGGTTCTATTCGAAATCGGCAACTTTTTTAGCATGCCGGTCACGTTTGGACTGGGCTTTTTGCGCAGGATCACCGAAATGCAGACATTTTGTAATACATTTGGTTACACAGGCTGGATCCAGGCCCTGATCAACTCGGTCCATGCAGTAATCGCATTTCACGGCTTTACCGGTCTCCGGATTCCACTGCGGAGTTCCCCAGGGGCAGGCCGTAATACAGGCTTTGCAGCCGACACAAAGCATGTTGTCTACGAAAACGATGCCGTCCTTGGGCCTTTTTTGCATCGCGCCGGTCGGACAGGCGGCCACGCACCATGGCTCCTGGCAGTGAAAACAGGGCATAAAGACATAAGACATACGCGGTAAGTTGTTTATTTTTTTGGGGCCTACCGGAATGATCTGGGTCAATCTGGGACCAATCGGCAGGTTGTTTTTTGTTTTACAATGCGACTCGCAGCTGAAACATCCGATGCAGCGTTTGGTATCCTGGTAAATATAGTATTTGCTCATGCGTTTTCCTCCGTATTATTCGGCCTTTTCAACCTTCACAAAACATTCCATCAGGGAATTGGCGCCTCCGACCGGATCATAAACACCTAACAAACCGGTTTCAAAACGATAGTCTCCCAGGCCCTTGTTGTACCCGCGGGTTTGCCAGGGCACTTTTCGCCCGAATCCGTGAACCATGAAGACCGATTCCGGGTGAATGAATTCGGTTACGTAGACATCAATCGTCCCCGAATGGCTGCCGTCGGCGGAGGTTACGCGCACCCGGTCGCCGTTGGCAACGCCCAATTTCCCTGCCTCTTGATCATTGAGCCACAGCTGATTTACAGGCATAATCTCGCTGAGCACCGGATTGTTCTGGGTGCGGCCATGGGTATGCACCGGGCTGCGCCCAAAGGCTAACCGATAATAGCCTTCGTCAGGTTTTTGCGGGCTTTCATAAGGTTTGAAAGATTCGATGCCGCTGGCTGCCAGGCGGCTGGAAACAAATTCTATCTTTTTGGAAGGTGTTTTAAATTTGAGATCCTTCAGCCGATCCCACCAGACCGGTTTATCCGTAAGTGCGACAAATCCCTTTTTCTCAAGGTCGCTCACTGTGACACCGGTATCCTCGAGCTGCCATTCCCAGAACGCTTCCATGTCTTTGAATTTGAAATATTCGCCGGCACCCAGCCGTTCGGCCAGAGATTTGAACATCCACCAATCGGGTTTGGCATCGTTGCGGGGCTCGACAGCCTGTTTTCGCATCCCTATTTGAGGTTTGAGGCCTTTGCCGGTGGTTAAGACGCTGGATTTTTCCAGGTAGGTGGCCGACGGCAGCAACACATCCGCATACCAGCCGGTCTCACTGTAATTGGCATCGATGGCAACCAACAGGTCGAGTTTATCGAAGGCCTCTTTCTGCGCTTCCGGATCCGGCAGGGACAGCATGGGGTCATGTCGGAAGGCGATATAGGCTTTTACCGGGTAAGGTTCTTCACTCAGGATAGCAGGATAGAGTAAATGCAAAAGTCCCGGTCCGGCATCAAAGTGCTTGTGTTTCCAGCCGCAGCCGTCAACCCGCTTCTCATCCGGTTTGGGGATGGTATCCAAAAGCGACTTGGGTCCCTTGGCGCCCACATCGCCGGGGCCCTTTTGAAAGAACAGACCGCCCGGTGTTTCGAAGGCGCCCATCAAGGCGTTGAGGATATAATTGGTTCGGATGGAATAAAAGGAATCCGAGTAGCGTGCCATCATCCAGCCCGGATGAAAAATCACGGCCGGTCGGTCCGCGGCAATTTCATTGGCAAATTCGACGATTTCATTGGCGCGAATGCCGGTCTCCGCTGCCGCCCACTCCGGTGTGTAGGGGATCACAAATGATTCCAGCTCTTTAAGACCCAAAACCCATTGCTTGACAAATTCGGCATCATAGAGCTTATCCCGCAGCACGGTATGAATAATACCCAAATTGAGCGCATAATCGGTGCCGGGACGTATGGACCAATAGCGGGTAGCTTTCATGGCGGTGCCGGCCGCCCTCGGATCGATGTAGGTGATTTTGCCGCCGCGGTCCAGCATTTCCATAATGATACCGGCCTGCTTGACGCGCAGGGATTCAAACACATTGCGGCCGTATAGAACCAGATGTTTGCAGTTGCCATAATCATAATTAAACGTTTTGCGGCCGGAGCCGAAAAGCGACAGGGCTGCGTGCTGGACGTTGCGCGCACAGGTACAGTCGTGGTTATAATAGTTGGGCGACCCGATGGCCCTTAAAAAACTGCGATGAATGTCGCGAAATGGTCCGCCACGGTCGCTCAAAGCGATGGCTTTGGCGCCATATTTTTTTATGATGTCCTGTAATTTGTCGGCGATGTAATCGAGGGCTTCATCCCAGCTGGCTTTTTTCCATTTGCCTTCACCCCGTTTTCCTTCCCGGATCATGGGGTGCTGGGGTCTTTCATAGTCGTAGAGCATGGCCAGACCGGCGGAGCCTTTGGCGCATAGCCGTCCCGCCATCCCGGGATCGTTCGGATTTCCTTCTATCCATTTCACCACGCCGTCTTCTACATCCACCTTGATGGGACATCTGACGGTACACATGCCACAAACACTATAAACCGATTCCTTCATAACACGAATATCTCCTATGGGTAAAATATTGGTTCAGTAATATAATAAATCCTTGATTAAGAATCAATGCATTATGCATCCCATAAGGCGGTCCTTTGTAATCCCGCCTCTCAAAATTCACGCCTCTTTCAGCAATAACGATAATAGACCGTAGGGGATAAATTGCAGGGTCCGACCTTGGCTACTTTTTAAATTATTTACAAAATAAAACTCTTATATTATAAGACAAAAAAAGTGAAGCATAAAATAAGCTGATCCTTCCACCGACAGCCGTTAAAGGGATATTTTTAATATAAAGGATCTGCTTACAACACACAGATCGAATTGAAACTTCAAGCGAAAGGAGGAGGACTGTGAAATTATCAAGATTTTATTGGATTACAGGTGCTTTGGTTCTTTTAACATTTGCCACCCTGGCACTGGCTCAATCGGGCACCGATCTGACGACGCCCGGTATGCCGGATAAAATGAAACAGGCCATAGAAAAAAGCCTTAAAGACGAGACCTTTGCCGCCAAGACCAAGGAAGTGGTCAAAGCCGGCGAGGAGCCCGGCTACCTGGGGATACCCGGCGCCCCCAGTCCGAATGTCATCGTTGGGTTGCTCTGGGCCATTTGGGTCGGGTGGATTTTTTCAACCGTTGGGGCTTTCGGCGGCATTATGGCCGGGGTCGGGCATATCACCATTTTCGGAATGGCCGACTATGCCAAAGCCTTCGGTAAAGGGAATCCGGTTAACACCTTACTCACGGATTCCATCCGGGTCTCCAACCAATGGCTGGTTGGTCTGAGCGGGGCCATCTCGTCTTTCAACTATTACCGTATGGGACGGTTGGTGGCACCGCTGGGTATCTGCCTGGCCATCGGCGGTGTCGGCGGCTCCTGGCTGGTACCGGAACTGACCGCCGGCAAGATTTCTCTTAAAAGTTATATCGGATATTTCGGCCTGATCGTGTTTGTCCTCGGCTTTTTCCTCATTTACGAACTCACCCCACGCGGCGCGGCCCGCAAGAAGGAAGCCAAGGCAGCGGCGCAGGCGTTTGAGAAAGCGGTTGCCGAAAAAAAAGATGTCTCCGAGCAAGGCGTCAAAATCATAGAGGGTTCCTGGACCTTCATGTGGGTAGCGGTCGCAGCCGTGGTAGCCTCGGCACTCTGGATTAATCTGATTGGCGGGGCCAAATGGGTGGCGTACATTCTCGTTCTCGTCGGCTGGGCCCTGACATTTCTTATCGGCAATATCCGGTTCACTTTTTTCGGGCAGCAATTTGAATTTAAAGCCTGGATACCCATGGTGGGCGGCATATTCATTGCAGCCATTGCCTCGTTTTTGGGCGTCGGCGGCGGGTTTCTGTACGTACCGTTTCTGACATCGGTCGCCGGCTTGCCGATGTTTCTGGTGGCCGGCACTTCGGCGCTGTGTGTCCTGATCGGCATGATAGTGTCCATTTTCTCCTACATGGTCGGCAAGGGAGTCGTCATTTCCTGGGGGTTGATCGGGGCCGAACTTGTCGGAATCTTCATTGGTTCCATGATCGGACCGCGAACCTCCAAGTATATTCCGGACAAGGTTCTGAAAATCATATTCCTCATCCTGGCTTTCTATGTAGGGTTGCGGTATACCACCAAAGGATTCTTGGGCTACAGCATCGTTCCTCCGTTCTGATGTTCCAATAATTCATTCCATAATATTCGGCCTGGCTTTCGTGCCGGGCCGAATATTATTTTTCCCCAAAATGGATATAATCACTTGGTTTTTAAACACAATCGATCCCGTACTCATATCGCCCTACCGCTGGTTTGAGAATCCATTGCTTGGCTGGTGGGTGGGGACATTTATTCTCGCCGGGTGGGCTGCCTTGCTGGGTGAGCTGACGCTGGCTGTGGCTTATCGCATAAATCGCCGTCATATCGCCAAGAATTGGGAACAGACCCACTACTATCACGAGCAATCACTCAAAGCCAAAGCCGCTGGTGACGAAGCCGCCTATAAGGGAATCAATAAGCTTGCCAATGAGGCCTACGGAAAATCCTTTTTTCTTTCTATGGCCATGGGCATGGCATCCCTCTGGCCGGCTTTTTTCGCCGCCGCCTGGCTCAACAGCCGCTTTGGTGAAATTGTCTTCGGCTTACCAAAGTGGGCGGGCGGATTTGAGCTGAATTTCATTGCACCTTTTATTTTGCTTTACATCGCCGAAAGGCTGCTTTTTGCCAAGCTGAAGCCCTATCTGCCATTTTTAAATCATGTAACCAAGTAAATTCGGCCAACCGACAGATGAATTGGCAGGAAATCCAGAAAATAGTTGAACCCAAGGCTTTGTCTCAAATGCGGAATTAAGCCTGAAACCCAGGGGGGAAATTACCCGGGTGGAAATCCAAAATGAAATAAATTCATCAGTGCACGGACATGACCCGCGACAGGCGCAGAAGACTCGGAAAATGTTTCAGCATACCTTTTATTTTAAGCCTGCCGTTTTTCATCGCCGCGATGATCTCCCGGCCGGTTTCATCAAAATAGAAAGGCAAACCCCATTTGATTCTTTGGTTGGACAGGTTCATGACGGTGTCGGATTCGGCTGTTATATTCAGCTTGGCTGATTTTTTAATACCGGGATGGATGGTTAAAACACCTTTAGAAAATTCAAGCGTAAGCGCAATGTCCACATCGCAAACGTTAAGCCCGACCGGAAGGTTGAGTTTTTTAAAGTCCGCCTGTTTGCGAGGATGCTGCTCGATATTCTGGGTCAACAAGTCATGCAGCATAATGGCAAGCCCGATGTCCTGCGCACCCTCGGCAAACTGAATTTTGACATTTTGCGACACCTAAAAGGCTTCCTTATAGACCGCAAAGACTTCTTCGGTGTCCATGATTATTCTAGGGTTATAGATGATGGATCCGTCGGTCATACTGAGTTCGGAACACTCTTTGAGCTTATCCATCCCGACCCCTAAATCCCGTAAACGTTGAGATAACCCTATCCTTTTGGACAGGGCCTGCATCGCATGCACCGCCGCTTCGGCGGCCCCCAACGCATCCACACCTCCGGTATCGACGCCCATTGAGAATGCAATATCCGCCAGGAGTTCCGGAACTTCCTTTAGGTTGAATTTCATCACATGCGGCAGGAGCAGCCCGTTGGCCAATCCATGCGGGATCCCGCAAACTGCCCCCAGAGAATGTGCCATCGCATGCACCAGACCCACCATGGCGTTTGAGAAAGCCCACCCGGCCAGCAGCGCCGCAATCTGCATTTGTCCGCGGGCGGTCAGGTCCGCCCCATTTTCGACGGCAAGGGGAAGATATTTTACGATGAGCCTGACGGCATGCAGTGCGACGGCATCGGATATCGGATTTCGTTGCTGGGAAACATAGGATTCCACGGCATGGGTCATGGCATCCATCCCCGTCGAGGCCGTCAGGTTCGCTGGCAACGGCTCGGTCATTCGCGGATCGAGAATGGCGACCCGGGGCGTGTTGAAATATTCAAAAATAATAACCTTCTGACCCTGTTCTTTATTCATTACAACCGCACCCGAGGTAACCTCGGATCCGGTCCCGGCGGTGGTGGGAATGACGATGTGCGGGGTTTGCTGTCGGGTGAGCATCTGCATCCCCTGGAAATCTCTAAAACTGCCCCCTTCTTTCATGATAATGCACATTCCCTTGGCGGTATCGATGACACTTCCGCCCCCCAGACTGACGATCGTATCCGCCCCGGCCGAAAGGGCCTGTTCAGCGCCGTTATCAACGACCTCCATGCCGCTGTCCTGGGGCACATCCGCATAAATGCCTGCAAGCAGGGCCCCCAATTTATTTTTAACCTGATCGACAAGGCCGGTTTCGATCAATCCCTGATCTGTGACCAAAAACGCCTTTTTCCCCAGTGCACCCACCTCCATGGGCAGTTCAGATATACATCCGGTCCCAAAAATAACCTTGGTCGGAGTGAAATAATTAAAATTTAGACCCGCGTCATACTGCATGGGCAGTGTCTCCTTGGTTTAGGCTCACTTAGTATTCCGACTCAAAATTACGGTAACATATTCGCCGTAATATGTTTTCCCACAAGGACCCTGAGTGTTAAATGGAATCGATTTTTAATTCCTTTTTTTGGACAGGATTTACAGGATCAATGGGATTTTTTTTCGCCTACGGCGAGTTACCACTGGGCCGAAGGCCTTTTTATCTAAACAATCCTGTAAATCCTGTCTGATATTCTCTTTTTTGATAGAATCCATTCCTCAAGATATACCGCCGATCTCTCAATCATCCGGGAATCGTGACGCCACTTCCGTTAAACAGCGGATGGCTTCCTGCACGCCTTTAAGGTATTTGACGACGTAAGGCAGATTGCCTTTCAGCTTGAGTTTGCCCTGCATCATAGCCTTTACCGCATCCAGTTCTTTGTTGGCCACCTGCTTCCAGCGTACATACGGTCCTGAAATGACGAATTTTGCATTTTCGGCGGTCTCTTTGTCAACCATTCGAATTCCATTGACAACACCGTCTTCAAAATCAAGATAAAGGTATTGATCTTCGAGGATATTTGCGGCCGGGTCCTTGTACATCACACAACCGATGTCTCCCTGCCAGCCCTTGTTATACTCGGCAAAAACCTTGCTTGCCCGGACTTTTTCTTGCCACGTTTTGCACCATTCATCGCTGAATACATCAACCTTAGCCAAAATCGACCTCCTTGTTTAGCTCTACTTTGTCACTTATGCGTTTAATCATGTGACAAAGTAAAGTTGGTTGCCGGGCCCGGATTACGTCAGACAGACGCCAGCGGCTTCTGAAGAAATTCGAGATCGGATAATTTCAGCAGCTGGGGTGTCGGAAACCCTCTCGCATCCAAGCCGCGAATCTGATAATATTGTTGGCGCATAAGGTCTTGATCGGGCACGCTGCCGGCAGCGCCACCTTCGGAAACCGCGGTCAGAACCCGTGGCGGCAGCCGGTCGTCTTCAGCCCGGACTCCCATGATGTTATTTATAGCGCGCTTTAAAACCCAGGCCCGCCGACCGCATTCCAGGAACATCTGCACGTCAAATCCATAGCCCGTGATTGCGTTGAAGCCACTAAGTAAATGGGTGAACCCCATGGCCCAGTGCACGAAGTGGCAGACGCATACGGCGTTGGCCATCTGTCCAATCTCTTCACAGATACAAACCATTTTGGCCTTGCCATTGCTGACAGTGGCCGGGTAGTCATCTTCAAATCCGATCTCGGGCCAGGACACCATTCCCTGTTCCACTGCCTGTACCGAGTGCTGCAAGTGGCACGCGCCGCGGTTGGAATTCATATATGCCAGACCTATTCCATGAAATGCCCGGGGGTCATGCATCGGAAGTTCCAGTTTCTTGACGGTGACCACGGATTCGGCCGCAGCGCCACCGATATGTGCTGCCAAGGCCTGGCTGCCTTCAGCAGCCCGTTCTCCGAATCCTTCGCGCCAGGCAATCTTTTTAACCATCGCGACCACTGCTGCTAGGTTGCCCCAGGTCAGTTCCAACCCATCCAGATCGTTCCGGTTCAGTAGACCCTTTTCATAGCATTCCATCATAAATGCAATGGTTGAACCACAGGTGATGGTGTCAAGCCCCAGACGGTTGCATAGTTCGTTGATATGCGCCACGGCCTTCAAATTGTCGTTTAAGATCATGGTGCCGAAAGCAGCGCAGGTCTCGTACTCGGGTCCCGGTCCTTTGGCTACGGCATACCGGCTATGATTAACTTCAACTACCGGTTTGCAGCCTATCGGGCAGGCAAAACAGGCATTCCTGCCCTTTAGTATCTTTTCATGGATGGCAGGCCCGCCCAGGGCTGCGGCCATTTCATAATCTTCACCTATCGTCCAGTTTTTGATTGGAACATCACCTGTCAGCATGCCCATATCCATGGCAGCGGCCGTCCCCAGATCATGAAACGAAGCGGCGATCATGGTCTCTTTTATGTTCGCAAGTGTCACGTTTCTGGCTGCCTGATATGCATCTTCATCGGCGATAGCAACCTTTCCGCTT
The DNA here is from genome assembly GCA_049698595.1 of Desulfobacterales bacterium. Classification (GTDB taxonomy): domain Bacteria; phylum Desulfobacterota; class Desulfobacteria; order Desulfobacterales; family JAFDCJ01; genus JAFDCJ01. The sequence goes on from JBAVYC010000079.1 coordinate 11,144, forward strand.
CCCCTGACGACCACCGCTTTCAGATTCTTACTTCCCATGACCGCGCCCATGCCGGTGCGTCCAAAATAGTGGGCCTTGTCATTGCAGATTGAAGCAAACTTCACCAGTTTCTCCCCAGCCGGTCCGATGGTCATAACCCGCACCGGTCGCTTGCCCTTGTGTTGTATCTTCAGGGCATCAATGGTCTGGTAGGTGTCCAAGCCCCAAAGAGCCGCGGCATCCACCACCGACACCACGGTATCATCAATTAAAATATAGCAGGGTTTGCGGGATTTTCCGCTGACGACCAGACCATCAAAGCCGGCCTTCTTCAGGTCGGCCCCGAAAGTTCCACCGGAGGCGGACTCTCCCCAGATACCCGTTAAAGGGGATCGCGCACATACAACAAAGCGGGACGTTCCGGGAAAATTGGTTCCCACCATGGGTCCGGCCATAACCAATAGAGGACTTTCCGGTTGCAGCGGCTTGCTCTCATAACCGCGATAGTCGACAAACAATCGCGCCGCAAAAGAACTACCCCCCACAAAAGTGCGGTACAGATCGGCTTCCAAGACTCTTGTTTTGACTTCTTCCGAATCGAGATCAATTTCCAGTATTTTATTTGAGCTTCCGAACATACTACCCTCGCATATTTTCCCTTTTTCGCTTTAACAAAGAACCACTCGGCGGAATGGACTCTGGCGTTCCACTGATATGCCTCGTTTTATTGCAGATTAAACCATAATTGAATTAGAACTCGGTAATCGATTTCAACGCCACTTCCGGGTAGATCTGGCCATGACAGGGCGGCATTGAATTGTACACCCAGTCGATGTCAATGGTTCCGAGCTGTAATAACCGCGTCCTGGAGTAGCCCTTAAATCTACCTCTAATGAGCACATCTTCCATCCCCATGGTCAGCCCGAAAACGGCTGCCGGGGTGCCTGGCGGGATTTGAATGAGCTCATCTCTGAATACAGTTGGTGAAAAGGCCAGCCGCCGACTATCCGCGGCCTGACATTGAATCAGGGGCACAATCACCGGAAACCCGTCATGTCCGATGTAAGCAATAAATTTCAATGATTCGAGCCGGTTGAAAAGCTGTTCGGAAAAAACATTGAGGATCCGATCCTCAATATGCGTTTTGGCGCCGCCTTTGGCCAGTTTCGTCAGCACAGCGGAGCAGACGATGGGGGCCATGGGCAGTTGCCGGCTTTCCGTCGTTTCGATCAATTCCAGATAGTGCACCGTGTTGATGCCAAAATACGTGTTGTAGCGAAACATGGGGATGTCATTGTAGCGCTGGTATTCCGTGCCTTCCTTTTTCAAATGGGTCCAGCGAGCCTTTCCCCGCCACATTTTCTTGTCCAGGGTCATGATCAAAAAAGCGACTCGGGGATTTTGCTGGATATACTGCTTGCTCAGCCCTTTGCAGAACTGGCCTAAGGTGAGCTGATCGGGCCTGGGCGCCATGATGGAAGTAATCAAAGAAATGTGCGGTAGTCCTTCAGGACTGATAGCGGCCACCAGCCCGATCTTTTCGGCAGGTTCAAACGCTTTCATTTCCTGCTCGTTAAAGGCAGTTTTTGTCTTCATGGTCTTTCTCATTTTCTTCCAATTTCGTCGAGCCACTCCAGAATACGATATCCGGATTAACACCTGAATTCCGTGCAACCGCCGCCATTTTTTCCATAAACAATCTGCTCAGCAGTCCACAGTCCTTAAAATCCCAGTTCAAGTCAAGGCGCAGGTACTTTTCCTTGCACAGGTTGTTAAAGGCACACAACTCCCAGCGGCTGACGGACCCCTCGAGGTTGGCGGCGATAAACCGGCCGATATCCCTGATGTTTTCTTCCGTGGCGGTCGCGCCCGGGATAATGGGGGTTCTTACCCAGAGTTCTTTTGGGTAGCCCCCGGATTCCATACACTCCCGCACGAAAAGGATATTCTCCAGTATTCCGGTATTGGTACTGCCGGTTAGCGCCCGGTGCTTTTCCGGCGCCATCTCTTTGATGTCATACAACAAAAAATCGGTGTAAGGCAGCAGTTTTTCCAGTTCCTTGCGGGCGCACAGGCCGCAGGTATCCAGCGCCGTGTGAATGTGCCTGGCTTTTAATTCTTTTAATAAGTGTTCGCTGAAGCGGGCCTGCAGGGTCGGTTCGCCGCCGCCCAAGGTAATACCGCCGCCTGATTTTACAAAATAGGTTCTGTCTTTGATGACTTCCGCGATTAGATCCGCCAGGACCCATCGTGATCCTAAAAGCTCCAGGGCCGCAGCAGGGCATTCTTCGGCACATACGCCGCAACCGCTACAAAGGTCGCGGTCTATGCGGTTTCCGTCTTCGCTGAATGTTAACGCTCCTTCCGGGCAGACTTCCAGGCAGGTCTTACATCCGATGCAACGATTTTCAATCCAGTGGACCTGGGGATGGACCGAAATGCTTTCGGGATTATGACACCAGGCGCATTTCAGGCTGCAGCCTTTAAAAAAGACCGTGGTCCGGATGCCGGGTCCGTCTTCGGTGGACATGCGTTGTATTTCGAGAACAGTGGCAGTAAGATTTTTGTTGTTGGTTTTGTTCATGATAGATATTTGACTGGGGCTTCTTTGCCTTGAGCTTCCTTGCTTTACCCTTTCAGCCTTGTCCTTCAACCTTTCGGCGTTGAGCTTTCAGCTTTCAGCCTTGAGCCTTGAGCCTTTCACCTTTAGCCTTTCCCCTTTCTCCTTTCCCCTTTCACCTTGCATTCAAAACCGCCCATGACTCACTCTCTGAATCACCTCGTCCTGCAGCTCTTTGCCCACAGCCGTAAAGTAGGCATTGTATCCGGTAATTCTGACCAGCAGGTGGCGGTAGTCTGCCGGGTGCTTTTGAGCATCGCGCAACATATCCGGATCGATCATGTTAACCTGCAGACAGCTGCCGCCATTTTCGCAGTAGCCCCTTAGAAATGCTTTGAATTTTTCTTTATGTTCCGGGTCTTTGATAATCGAAGGATTAAAGGTGATCGTGTGGCTGGCCCCGTTGGGAAGGCAATTGTAGTATTCCATCCAATCGCCGTTGCCATCGACGGACTTGCCGCCTAAAACTTTGCCCACGGAATTGGCATTGGCGGTAGGGCCGTTGATGTCCGCACCGTTTGACGGACAGATCGCGTTGGACAAAAATTGCCCTTTGGGTCTGCCGTCTGCGCTGGCCGCCATGATAAATCCATCCCCGGCCCAGTAGTTCCAGCTGAGCATGCCCGGCCGGAACTGTCGCTGGGTGGAGACGGTCTTGTGTTTCCAGCAGGCTTCACACCACAGGTCCATTACCTTTTTCGCCATTGCATCGGCCTCGTCGTCATCCCGGCCGTATTTGGGGGCCTTATTTTTGGCCATGGCCTGGAGCACTGCATGCCCCTGCCAGTTTTTTCTGAGGGCTTCGATCAGTTCCGCCATCCTGTATTTCTGTTTGTCAAAAACCAGGTACTTGACGGCCAGCAGGGAATCGACGGTGGTGGCGTAAGTAACCGCCTCAAGGGTCGTTAAATTGATCTGGGCACCCCCTGCGGTTATATCCAGGCCTTTTTCGGCACAGCCTCCGACCAAACAGGAAAGATACGGGGTGGGGAAAAACTTTGCCCGCAGGGATTCCGAAGCTTCGTAAACCTCGACACATTTTTTAATAATATATGCGGTCTGTTGGGCATAAGCATTCCAAAACTCCTCCCAGGTCTTAAACTCGACGGCATCCCCCGTCTCCGGGCCGTCTTGCGTAATGGCTTCTTCCTTACCGGTTATGGGGTTGATATACGGCAGCAAGTCTTTTCCGCCGGTGAAGGCCAGCTCAACAGCTTTAAGCAAATTCAGGTTATTGTCGACAGTGCCGGAGCGGTCATTTCCCGCCATCGTATTTTCAAGACAGCCCACCGGAGCGTAATCATGGACATTGCTTGCATTGATCAGGTGCGAAATTTTCGCTCTTTTGGCTTCAAGCATCATACCGGCCATGGAACGCTCATCGAAATTCAGCAGAAAAGGAGACCCCTGGCTGGCGGAAATCATGTCCACCAAGGTGTTCAGTAATTTGTCGGGAGAATTCCGGTGAAGTCTGACATTCGGTTTAGGCTCCAGAATCGGCGTCATCTCGTCGATGACTTCCAGGAAGGCATAGGTCAAATCATTGGTCAGATCTTTTCCGTTTGCACCCATGCCCGCAAGCGTGATCAGTTGACCGAACCCCGCGGTAATGCCCTGGTTTCCGTTACGGATCATGGCATCATAGGCTGTATTGCAATGTATCCAGAAACATTTCAAAATTTCCTTGCCGAACTCCCGATCCATCCCGCGAGTCAATGAATACTCCCAATACGGCAGCAGGTATTGATCGATGCGGCCGAAAGAGACCCCGGGGCCGGGATAATTTTCGTCACTCATGACCAGCATGTGGTTCATCCACAAGGCCTGCACCGCTTCCCAGAACGTCCGGGCCGGCTTCCAACCTACCCGCTCCAAATTTTGTGCCATCTGCAACAGTTCCTGCCGCCTAAAGGCATCTGATTGATTGCCCGCCAGTGCCGTGCAGGCATCGGCGTATTTTGCAGCCAATTCGCGCGGCATGCCGGCGACCGTCATCATGGCCCTTAGCTGGGCCCCCCTGGATCCCTTTCTATCCCCGGCGCTCAGCCGATTGTATTCGGCTTCAAGCTTAGCATGAATGCCTTTCCAACCGATTGACAGCGCTCGCTCATAATCAGGGATCAGATGACCGCTGGTTGCGCCGGCATTGCCGTAACCGTGATCGTGAAACCATTTCATCTTTGACCGGGCGCCTTTCTTACCGAGGACGGCCTGGTCGAATTCTCTTTGCTCTTTTTTGCTGAGGCACAGGGACGTCTGAAGATTAAAGCGCCCCCCGGCAATCAAATCCCCGGGCAGGACCTCTTTGGGCATATAGGCGACCATTACCTCTCTGATAAACCAGGCCCGTCGTTCAACCAGACTCCACGACCAGAAAGCTTCGTGCAGCGCAACCTTTCTGGCTGCCTGGCGAAATGATCCCCGCAGGGTCTGCAGCAAGGCATAGGTCTCCGGTACGATATAAAAAGTCATCTCGTTGAATTGCACGTCCCAGGCGGTTCCGGTGGTCCAGGCCAGGAATTCATTGTTCCAGGCCCGCTCGGTTCCCTGAAAATAATAATCCCGCAGCCATTGAACGCGCGGGGATAAGCCCCGCGGTTCTTTGACGGGGTGCTCGTATTTTGGTAAAGCTACGGCTGTCATGGTTGTTTCTCCTTGTCAATATAAAAAGCCGATCAGCCACATGGGAATCACGTTGCCAAATCCAATATCGATATCGTCTTTAAGAACATAAGCATTTTTTTTACCTGTGATCTGATGTTTTCCCTTGCTGCGTCCACCGACCTCGAGCAGGTATTTGTTTTCAACGAGGAAGTCGCCTTTTTCAGGTATACGTATCTGAAGGCCGGCGCTGCCGAATTGATGCTGCACAAAAGTTTCCCGGATGGTTCCGATGGGGTCTTCGCGACTGAGTTCACCGGCTACGGCTCTCAACAGATTGGTATTACCCAAATAAATCTTCGCCGGTTTTCGCGCAAGTTTTGAGCCGGCCCCCTGTGCCATGACACCGGCCAACAGACCTGACTTTTCAAGGTAGTCCAGATAAATATACAGAGACGGTTTGGAAATGCCCAGATTTTTTGATATTTTTTCGAAATTGGGTTTAAATGGTGTTGAAGTGGCAACAAGCCAGATAATGCGCTTTAATATCGGGACATTCATGGATTTCATGCCGGACGTTGAGACAATATCTTCATAAAGAACCTTTTCAATTATGTTACCAAGCTTTGCCGGGTATTCTTCTGTACCTTCCATGAAAAACGGGTAG
>JBAVYC010000080.1:0-3582 GCA_049698595.1 Desulfobacterales bacterium
GATAGTGCTCCGAGGGGAAGCAACGTCGGATATCGTATGGGTTGCCGCAGGCCCTGCCGGCCGGTCCTACCAGCCCGAGTCTTTGCGCATCTTCCGTGCTCACCGTACCGCAGTCTTCAAAACGGGATCGAACACTGGATGTGGCAAACAGCAAATCGATGGTATGTTGGACATGGGGTTTGAGTTCCTCGATGCGTTCCGTCAGGGTCCGGCGGTCTTCGTCGGTTAACGGAAACCGCACGCCACCGGCTCTCACCAGCCCCTTGCCGAAACGGTTGCCGCACATCCACAGGGTCATATTCAGGAAGTCGCCGCGCATACGGCCGCAGTAGTTGGCCGGCGGCAGGAAGGCCACATCCCCGCTCAGGGCGCCCAGGTCGCCGACATGGTTGGCGATACGTTCCAGTTCGAAGGCGATGGTCCGGATGATGCGGGCGCCCGGATCCGGTGAAACGCCGGTGAGCGCCTCGAAGGCCTGAGCCATGCACAGGGCATTGCCGATAGCGGTGTCGCCGGCAATGCCCTCGGCCAGGATCGGCAGGCGTTTGGCAGCGGCATTAACCAGCAACTGTTCCACACCCCGGTGCTGGTAACCCAGTTGGATTTCCAGGTTCAGGACCCGCTCGCCGATGCAGTTGAACCGGAAATGACCCGGTTCGATCACTCCGGCATGCACCGGCCCTACGGCCACTTCGTGGATTTCCTCGCCTGCCACGCTGTAATAATCGTAATTGCCGGGAATTTCTTCCGCATAGTTGTTGCCGAACAGATCAGGCCGACCGCGGTAATTGGCGTGGTAGCGTACCATTTTCAGCCAGGGGTGTCCCTCCGGCAGAATGCCGTACTGCTCGGCGATTTCCCGTTCGAACATATGGAACGGTTCGCATTCGGCCGTCAGAGAGGGATAGCGGTCCGGCGCATCACAGCCGGCGACCAGCAGTTGGTCTGTTCTAAGTACAGCCATCAGCTTGAATGTATCACCGTGCGGCCATGTAAAGTAGTGCACGACGTTGCCGCCATTTTTAACGATTGCCAGTGCGTCAGTGCGGAAATCATCAAATGCCATATGGGGAATGCGATCCAGGGTTACCGCTTCCCCATGGCCAACCTGTAAGAAACCTGTTTTCATTAAAATCCCCCGCCAATGGAATTTACTGCATGCATAATGGTCTGGTAAAAGGTATCCGGCATCCAGAAACAAAGTAAAAGGGAAGTGAGCAGCAAGGCATACTGGGGCCATACCATGGCCGGTTTTTCCTCCAATCGGATATCGGCATCACTGTCACCATAGGAGATCTTCATGACATGTCGGGCAAAACCGGCAAAGATCACGCAGATACTCAGAATGAACAACCCGATGGCCACATAATTCCCCGCCTTGAAGGCCGCGATGATGATGAACAACTCACCGATAAAAATGCCGAAGGGCGGGAATCCGGAGATAGCGGCGAATCCGCCGAAGAATGCCACAAAGGTCCGGGGCATGAGCTTCGCCATTCTTCCGGTGCCCTCTATCAACCGGCTGCCGTATCCGAGGAGCAAATTCCCCGATGAAAGGAACAGGGACGATTTGATCAGGCTGTGGTGGATCAGGCATAAAACCGCACCGTAAGCGCCCAGCCCACCGATGCCCGTGCCGAAGGCGATGATGCCCATATTTTCGATGCTGGAGTAAGCCAGCAGCCGTTTGTACTCAGTCTGCTTGAGTATATAGGTCGCGGCCGCCAGGATGGATGCCAGGCCGAACACAATCAGAATCGTTCCGGAAAAATCACCCAGACCGGCGGCGTGCATGATTTTGTTGGTTTTGAAAATACCCAGGTAGGCGCAATTGAGCAGCACCCCGGACAACAGGGCCGATGCGGGGCTGGGCGCCTCGCTGTGGGCGTCGGGCAGCCAGGTGTGCATGGGCGCCAGCCCCATCTTGGTGCCGTAGCCTACCAGGATGAAGACGAATCCGGTTTTCAGCCAGAACGGGTCCAGCCGTTCAGCCACGCCGGTGAGTGCGGAAAATGCTACCGGAACATCCACGCCGCCCACATCCATGGAAACGGTGATGAGCACCGAACCTAACAGCGCCAGGGCGATACCCACCGAGCAGATCAGCACATATTTCCAGGTGGCCTCCAGGGAGGCAGCCGAACGGTGGGTATAGATCAGCGGTGCGCTGGCCAGGGTGGTGGCTTCGATGGCGATCCACATGACCATGATGTGATCGGATAGGGTGACCATCGTCATGGTGGACAAAAACAGGAGCATCGATCCGGTGAAAACATGTTCGGAACGGATGTCGGCCTTTTCCAGGTATCCGGTGGTATAAATGGATATCAGGAAAAAGAGCAGCGAAATCACCAGCAGTGACAGGAATCCCTCGGGCGTTACGGCGAAATAGGCATCGAACAACGCTTCGGGTCGGGTGATCCATAACAAGATGGACAGCAGCAAATGTACGGCCCCGGTTAGCACCAGCAACAGCCGCCCGATGGTTTTCGGCAGGAAAAAGGCAGCAACACCGGTTAAAAATGGAATCAGGAATACAATTTCGACCATACCTATACCTATTCCTTTAAAGTTCTGAGTAATGCCGTATCCACATCATCGAACCTCTGTTTGATGTTCTGCAGAATGACAGCCATGATCATGACACCTGCCAGGACATCCAGCAGGATGCCGAATTCCACGATATGGTGGGCGCGGACCGAGAAGCCGGTGCCCACCAGGTAGATGCCGTTCTCCATTATGATATAGCCGAGCACCATGGCAATGGCATTGCGTCGGGCCATAAGTAGGAACATGCCCGCCACCAGTAAGGTAATGGCGGTGGGCAGTAGCAGCGCGTTTTCGCTCACCAGGGGCAGATTAAACTTCGGGCTCACAAAGATGGCGGCGACGATCAGGACCAACCCGCCCAGCAGGGAAGCGTGGTAGCCGACAATGGGCTCGACCTCCCGTCGGATTGCCACTTTTTTGATGGCCAGGTAGATCAACAAAGGAATGATGATGCCGCGGATGAGCAGGGTCACGATCGTAAAAACGATGCCGCCGGCGGTCATCTCGTGACCGATGAAAAAGGGCACGATGGAGACGACGATCCCCTGGAATGCTACGGTTTTGATGAGAGCCGGCAGACGGCTCGATCCAAAGGAAAAGAGCACCGACAACAGGACCAGGGTCAGCAGGGTATCGACCGGATGAATCATTTGACAAACTCCAGGGTGATGATGGTTGCAAAAAATGCCAGGGCAAACGAGGTCAGGACAAACTGGGGCACTTTGTCCATTCGAAAGCGCGCCATGACCGATTCGGTTACGCCGACGGCCGCGTAGACCAGCCCCATGACCCCCAGAAACAGGGCGCCGGCGACGATCGGTGCAGTCGGGGTGAACGGGCAGACCAGCCGCGTGACCAGGGTTGAATAAAAGAACAGTTTGAAAAAGGACCCCAGCTCGATGAAGGCGAAATCCGGGCCGCTGTGATCCAGGACCATGACCTCGTGAATCATGGTCAGCTCCAGGTGGGTGGCCGGATCATCCACCGGCACCCGGGAATTCTCCGTGAGCAGAACGATGAACAGGGCGATGA
>JBAVYC010000081.1:0-2000 GCA_049698595.1 Desulfobacterales bacterium
GAGAATGATTTTGCCTTCTATTGGAATAACATCAAAATCCAACCACAGCCGTTTACCAAGATCAAAACTCAATATATTTTTAGGTGTCATGTACCAGAAGGAGCAACAGATCCGCACTATCAGGATCAGATGGAACTCTATCGGGATTTCGAGCATGTTTTTTGCTCAGCATCATAGGATTGGTTGTGTCAGATTGGCTATATTCGGTAACCGGACTCTTAATAAAGTATCGGTATTGTCTGTGATAGCTTTTTTCTAAGGGAGAGGATCTTGGAGAAAAATGAAATTATAGAGATGGCCAGGGAATATGTATGTCCAGGAAAAATCGACACCTTCGGGCAAATCGGTATCGATCTTGTCATCGGGAAAAGGCAAGGCCCCTATATTTTTAATACCGAGGGAAAAAGGTTCATTGATCTTCACATCAACGGCGGCGTTTTTAATCTGGGCCATCGCCATCCGGAACTGATTAAGATACTTATGTCCGCCTTTGAGGGACTGGATATCGGAAATCACCACTTTGCCAGTGAAGCCCGGGCTCTTTTGGCGCGAAAACTCGCAGAAAAAACACCGGGAGATCTCCACTACACAGTCTTCACTTCAAGTGGGAGCGAGGCCGTGGATATTGCCATTAAGACGGCCAGATGGGCCACGAAGAGGCGTCAAATAGTTTCTTTGGACCAAGGCTACCACGGCAGCACCGGAATTTCCGGAAATGTGGGGGACCCCAAAAACATAGACTATTTTCTGAGTCGGGGTTCCAAAGAGGAGTATGCGCATGTTCCCTTCAATGATCTGCCGGCCATGGAAAAAATACTCTCACGGAAAGAGACGGCCGCCGTTATTCTGGAAACCATCCCCGCCACCTGCGGCTTTCCCCTGCCAGAAGACGGATACCTTAAAGCCGTCAGGGAGCTGTGCCGCAAATATGGATCTCTCTATATCGCCGATGAAATCCAAACCGGTCTTGGGCGTACGGGAAACATCTGGGGTGTTACCACTTTCGGCATCATCCCGGACATTCTGGTCACCGGAAAGGGACTCTCAGGGGGCGTCTATCCCATTTCGGCCACGGTCATTTCCAAAAAATGGGGGGGATGGCTCACAGAAAACGGCTTCGGTCATGTCTCCACATTTGGTGGCGCCGAGCCGGGCTGTCATGTGGCTTCCCGGGTCCTTGATATCTGTTCTGATCCGGCGCTCTTGGCCTCGGTCCGGAAACATGCAACGATTTTGGGAAAAGAATTTGCGGATCTAAAGAGTCGCTATCCTTTTCTCAAGGAGATCAGGCAATGCGGACTGGTGATCGGCCTTAAGTATGACGATCCATTAGGAGCGGTGCGTATGTGCAAAGCCCTCTATGAAAATGGGATCTGGGCCATGATAGCAGGCTTCGACTACTCGGTAATGCAGTGTAAACCATGGCTCTTTTTGGATAGACCGTTGATCGATGACATCCTCGCGCGGTTTGAGAAAGCCCTGAAAATATGCGCCCCATAATCCCGATTCAAATAGCGTCAAGGAGAAAATCATGCTTGCACAAGAGTTGCTATCTGAATTTGAAAAAGGATTGAACCCCCAAAAGCCCGCTGAATCCAAAATACCTGCCAGGATTGTTGGATATGGCGAAATTTCGGCCATCTTTGAGATAGAAGCAGATAAAAATCACGTGTATAAACGTCTGCCGCTTTTTGATAGCCTGGTCACTGCCCGGCACTATCAGCAAATGTACCTGGATTATTGCAGCCTACTTGTACAGGCCGGCCTTTTCTTGCCGGCCCATGACACACGGGTTGTGGCTGTGCCCGGCCGACCTACGGCCTTGTATATCGCTCAGAAAAAACTGCCTGACGCAAACTTTGGCCAAAATCTCATTCATCATCTTGATGATAACTCCAGCCTTGACCTTATCGCAGATACCATCCGTGAAATCGTCAAAATCTGGAATTTTAATTCCGCCAGCAAGCCCGATATCGAACTGGCCATCGACGGCCAGCTCT